>NZ_JBIAHQ010000004.1:86533-186159 GCF_042870725.1 Micromonospora sp. NPDC006431 | reverse complement strand
CCACCCCCACATCTTCAACTCATACCCCCACCACACCCCCCCCCCCAGCCCCCCCGTGGGGGCGGGGGGGGGGGGCGCCGGGGGGGGCCCCCCCCCCCGGCACCCAGCACCCGGCTCAGGACACCGGGTCGGCCGTACGCACCTGGGTCACCTGGCCGAAGCTGTCGTCCGGGCCGTAGGAGAGGTCGAAGCCGGTACCGGCCACTGCCGTGGCGTTCTGCGTCTGGACGTGCCGCACACCCTGCTCGTCGGTCCACTCCGAGCGGGTCGGCTTACCGGACGCGGTCCAGGTCACCTCGACGGTGGTGGTACCGCTGTCGTCCGTCTCGGTGCAGTCCTCGGTCTCCTCCGTGAAGACACAGTGCCGGCGCAGCTCCCGGTACGCCAGGTCCGCCGTAACGGTGGTCACCCCGTCGACCGAGAAGGAGAAGCTGGTGACCGGGACGTCGTAGGCGGTCCGGGAGACGCTGTCGCAGACGTACGTCGTGTCGACCGGCGCGCAGTGCGAGTCCTGCCACTCGACATCGATCGTGGCCTGGCCGGCGGCCTTCACCACGTCGATGTCCATGCCGACGTTGTCGTCGCTGTTGCGAAAGAGGGCGTGGGCGTACTTGGTCACCGTGTCGGCCGAGGCCGGCGCGGCAGGCACGAGGGCCGACGCGCCCAGGGCGACGCCGGCGATGATCAGGATGTTGCGGATGCGGGGCACACTGCTCCTTCGAACAACGGAACCGGAGCAGCCACTGTAGACGCCCGTTCGGTCGCCCGCCGTCCCGTTTCCCGCCGCAGTCAGCGGCCGAGGGCGTCGATGTCGCGCATCTCCTCGGCGGTGAGCGAGAAGTGGAAGACGTCGGCGTTGGCCTGGATCCGCTCCGGGTGGACCGACTTGGGGATAACCACGATCTCGTGGTCGATGTGCCAGCGGAGCACCACCTGCGCCGGGGAGACGCCGTGGGCCTGGGCGATGCGCACCAGCACCGGGTCGGAGAGGTCGCTGGTCTTGAACGGGCTGTAGCCCTCCAGCACCACGCCCCGGTCCCGGTGGGCGGCGTGCGTCTGCCGGTCGTACAGCGTCGGGCTCCACCGGATCTGGTTGACCGCCGGATTCTCCTCGGTGGCCTGGATCAGCTCGTCGATCTGGCTGATGCTGTAGTTGCTCACCCCCACCGTGCGGACCAGGCCCTCGTCCCGGGCGGCCAGGAACTCCCGCCACACGGGAATGCTGTCCCCCGGCGCGGACGGTGGCCAGTGGATCAGCCACAGGTCGACGTAGTCGGTGTCGAGGGCCCGCAGGCTCGCCTCGATGGCCTCCCGCTCCCGGCCGACCTGGTCCGGCAGCATCTTGGTGGTGAGGAAGAGGTCCTCCCGGCGCAGCCCGCTCTCCTTGACCGCCCGGCCCACCTCCGCCTCGTTGCCGTACATGGTGGCGGTGTCGATCATCCGGTAGCCGGCGTCGAGGGCGGCGAGCACGGCGTCGTAACCGGCCCGGCCGGTGGCCTGCCAGGTGCCGAACCCGAGCAACGGGATCCGGACGTCGCCGGAGAGCGGGACGGTGGGTTGCTGCTCAACACCAGTCATGGCGGCTGTTCTACCCCTGATCGGGCCCCCCATGCCGGCGACCCGCCGGCGGACGGGCCGGACGCCGACGGCGGAAACGGGACGATCCGCACCACGACACCCCTGCGGAGCGCCGCCGCGTACCGGACAATGCGGGAGTGGCTGACCGGCTGGAGGAGTACCGGCGGAAGCGGGACGCGGCGCGTACCCCCGAGCCGGTGCCGGAACCGGCCCCGGAGCGGAAGCGGACCTCCCGGCGCAAGCCCCGCTTCGTCATCCAGCAGCACCACGCCCGCAGCCTGCACTGGGACCTGCGGCTGGAGCACGACGGCGTGCTGGCCTCCTGGGCGGTGCCGCGCGGCCTGCCCCGCGACCCGGGTCGCAACCACCTCGCCGTGCACACCGAGGACCACCCGATGGAGTACCTCACCTTCCACGGCGAGATCCCGGCCGGCGAGTACGGCGGCGGGAAGATGACCATCCACGACACCGGGACGTACCGCGCCGAGAAGTGGCGCGACGACGAGGTGATCGTGGTGCTCGACGGGAAGCGGACGAAGGGCCGGTACGTGCTCTTCGCCACCGGCGGCCGGGGGCGCGACTGGATGGTCCGCCGCACCGGCCCGGCACCCGAGGGCTGGACCCCGATGCCCGAACTGGTCCGCCCGATGCACGCCGCCCCAGGGAAGGGCCTGCCGAAGGACGAGACCGCCTGGGGGTACGAGCTGCGCTGGGCCGGGCTGCGGGCGGTCGCGTACGTCTCGGGCGGCCGGCTGCGGCTGCTCGACGAGTCGGACACGGACGTGACCGGGTACTACCCCTGGCTGCGGGCGATGGCCGAGGACCTGGCCCCCACCGAGGCGGTGCTGGACGGCGTGCTGGTCCGCATCGACCCGGCCGGGCGGGTCAAGCCGCCCACCAAGCGGGACGGCCAGTTCCTGGGCGTCGACCTGCTCTGGCTGGAGGGCGTGACCACCCTCGACGTGCCGTACGCCCAGCGCCGCGAACTGCTCGACGGTCTGGCGCTGGCCGGGAAGCACTGGCAGACTCCGCCGTGGTTCCCGGGTGTCGGCGCGGACGCCCTGCGGACCGCCCGCGAACAGGGGCTCCCGGGAGTCGTGGCCAAGCGGCTCGACTCCCCGTACGAGCCGGGTCGGCGCAGCCGGCACTGGCTGAGCATCGACCCGAGCTGAGGACCACCGTGCACCTGACGCACCTGGAGTGCCCGCGCTGCGGCCGGGAGCATCCGGCCGACAAGCTGCAGAACCTGTGCGAGTGCGGATCCCCGTTGCTGGCCCGCTACGACCTGGCCGCGGTGGCCGCGTCGCTGACCCCGGAGCAGTTCGGTCTCCGCCCGGCTGACCTGTGGCGCTACCGGGAGCTGCTGCCGGTGGCCGACCAACGCTTCGTGGCCACGCTGGGCGAGGGCTGGACTCCGTTGCTGCGCGTCCCCGGGTACGGCCAGGAGATCGGCATCCCGGACCTGATTCTGAAGGACGAGGGGCTCACCCCGACCGGGTCGTTCAAGGCCCGGGGCGCGGCGGTGGGGGTGAGCCGGGCCCGGGAGCTGGGCGTCGAGCGGATCGCCATGCCCACCAACGGCAACGCCGGCGCGGCCTGGGCGACGTACGCGGCCCGGGCCGGGATGGGCGCGACCATCGCCATGCCGCTGGACGCCCCGACCATCTGCCGGCGGGAGTGCCTGGCGGCCGGGGCCGACCTGCGGCTGGTCGACGGCCTGATCAGCGACGCCGGCCGGTGGGTGGCCCGGCTGGTCGCCGAGTCGGGCGGGCGGATCTTCGACGCCGGCACGCTGCGCGAGCCGTACCGCCTGGAAGGCAAGAAGACCATGGGGTACGAGATCGTCGAGCAGCTCGGCTGGCAGGTGCCCGATGTGATCATCTATCCGACCGGCGGCGGGGTGGGGCTGATCGGCATCCACAAGGCGCTGCACGAGCTGCGCGAGCTGGGCTGGGTGGAGGACCGGCTGCCCCGGCTGGTGGCGGTGCAGTCCACCGGCTGCGCGCCGATCGTCCGGGCGTTCGCCGCCGGCGAGCCGCGCGCCACCGCCTGGGCCGACGCGCGGACCGTGGCGTTCGGCATCACCGTGCCGGCCCCGCTCGGCGACGAGCTGATCCTCACCGCGCTGCGGGAGAGCGGCGGGACGGCGATCGCGGTGGACGACGCCGAGATCCTCGCCGACCTGCGTGACTTCGCCGCCAGGGAGGGGCTGCTGCTCTGCCCGGAGGGGGCCGCCTGCCTGACCGCCGCCCGGCAACTGCGGGCCGGGGGCTGGATCCGGGCCGGCGAGCGGGTGGTGGTGTTGAACACCGGCGCCGGGCTGAAGTACCCGGAGACGGTGGACGTCTCCGGGGTACCGCTGGTGGCGGTCTGATCCGCACCTCGATCCACCGGCGGCGGTAGCTGACGCGTCGAACCGGTCGGGGCACCGGTCGACCGCCCCGTCCCGGTCCGGATCAGGCCCGGCCGGTCACCCGGTGGGTGGCTCGTCCTGGCCGGCGGCCTCGGCCGCGTCGGCCTCCTCCTTGGTCCGGTGCACCGCGCCGTCGGCGTGATCGGGCGGGCCGTAGACGGTGTAGAGGACGAGCGGGTTGGGGCCGGTGTTGACGAAGTTGTGCCGGGTGCCGGCGGGTACGACCACCAGGTCGCCGGCGACGACCTCCTTCTTCTCCCCGGCCACCCGGGCCTCCCCGGTGCCGCTGACGAAGGTCAGGATCTGGTCGATGTCCTCGTGCACCTCCTCGCCGATCTCCCCACCCGGCGGGATCGTCATGATCACCAGTTGGGTGTGCTGCCCGGTCCAGAGCACCCGCCGGAAGTCCGGGCTCCTCTCGGCGACGGTCGCGATCGTGAAATGCTCCATGACGGGCACATACCCGATCGCCCGCACCAGTCACGCCGAAACTTGCGGATCGTGGAATTTGCCACCCGCACTGGTTTGGATCCCCTCTGGACGGGCATCCGCTGCGCCAGGACCGGTGCACCCTGGCCGGTCGAGCCAGGTCCCCGCTGTCGTACCGCCGTACGGCTGCGGTGGTGGGAGACGGCCAGAGCGCGGCGACGTTACGACCCCGGTCGAGCGGCGCCGTGCGCTCGTCTGCGCGCTCGCTCCGGCAGCCGGCCGGCTCAGTCGTGGGGGTCGGCCACCGGCTGCCCGCCGACGCAGCGCACCCTCAGCTCGTACTCGCCCCCGGGGCCGACGAACCGGACCTTGACGTGGTCGTCCGGTCCTGGTTCGGCTTCCTTCTCCCGGTAGCCCTGGGCGGGTGACCAGGTGACCAGGCGGGCTCCAGCCGGCCCGCACTCCGCCACCGCCGTGCCACCCGGGGTGGAGAAGCTGCTCCGGGCTCCGGTCGGGCGGCCGGTGGGCGTCGGGCTCGCCGAGGCCGTCGGGGTCGTGGTTGGCGAGCCGGTCGGGCTTCGGGTCGGCCGCGGGGGTGCCGGCTCGGTGGACGCGAGCGCCCGCTCGACCTCCTGCTGGTCGCGTACGCCGCCGGGGGTGCCGGCGATGCCCTTGCCGACCAGTTGGATCGCGCCCACCCCGACGAGCGTGGCGGCGACGGTGGTGGCCAACCACCCGACGGCGGCGAGGATCTGACGACGGCCCATGCGCCGAGTGTCCCCGAGGGAAGGTTAAGGCCGGCACCGGGGAACGTTAAAAGAGCCGGCGAGGCTCCGACGACGGCCGCAGCCGTTCGGCCGAGTTAGTCATCCGGCGGCGGTGGCGGTCGGCATCCCGCCTGGGGTCGGGGCAGGGGTCGGTGTGGCGCTCCCGATGGCCTTGACGACCGCGACGGCCACCGCCGTGGTCAGCGGGATCGCGAGCACCAAACCGATGGAGGCGACCAGCGTCCGGACGATCTCCTCGGCGATCTGGGCGGTGGTGAGCACGTTGAGCAGCGGGCGGTCGTAAGCGTTGATCAGCAGCAGGACGGGTAGGGCCGCCCCGGCGTACGCGAAAGCCATGGTGTAGACGGTCGAGGCGATGTGGTCGCGGCCGATCCGCATGGCACTGCCGAACAGTTGTCGGGCGGAGCTGTTCGAGCCCAGTTCGTGCAGCTCCCACACGGCCGAGGACTGGGTGATGGTGACGTCGTTGAGCACGCCGAGTCCGGCGACGATGACGCCGCAGAGCACGATCTCCGGCAAGTTGATCCGGGTGTCGAAGAGGGCGAGCGCACCGCTGTCCTGGTCACCGAGGCCCGTCAGGTGGGCGGCGCTGGTGGCCCAGAGCCCGATACCGGCCGTGGCCAGCAGGCCGAACAGCGTACCGATCAGCGCGGAGGTGGTGCGCACCGAGAATCCGTGGGCCAGGTAGAGGACGACGAACATGATCGCCGACGAGCCGACCACGCCGACCAGTAGGCCGGATTCACCGGTCAGCAGCGCGGGCAGCATGAACTTGACGATGATCAGATAAGCGAAGCCGAGCCCGATCAGGGCCTTCAGCCCGCGCATCCGGGCCACTGCGATGACGACCACGGCGAAGGCCGCCGCGAGCAGTGAGATGGGCAGGGTCCGGGAGTAGTCGTAAAAGGCGTACATGGCCGGGCCGCTCTGGTGGTTGAAGACGCGGACCAGCTTGATCCGATCACCGGGTTCGAGGCCGGCGCGGTAGACCTCCGCCGGCACGTCGACGGCCACGCTGCCGCCACTTTCCGGCCCGGTCTCCAACCGGGCCTGCACCGACGCGCAGGTCACCATCTGTTGCCGGCCGTCTGGTCCGGGCTGTTGACTGCCGGCGGGGCAGTCGTACGTCGCGACGCTCTGCACCGTCGCCTCGGGATGGCTCCGGCTGCGCGCGCTCGCGGTGGCACTACCGCTCGCCGGCTTGCCGTCCGGCCAGAGCAGCACCATCCCGAGCAGCGTCGCCGCGGCCAGCGGCGCCAGGATCAGAGTGAGCAGCAGCAGGGTCCGGCGTCGGGTCGCGCTGTCGCGGGACGGGTCGACCGGCGGCCGGGAGGTCGGCCGGGTGTGGGTGTGCATCGGTTGCTCCGGTGGGCAGCGAGGATGGGCGTGATCGGGGTGGCTGCGGGGACGAAGCCGAGCCGGGCATGCCGGGACAACGGCGGTGGCCGCCGACCGGAGGTCGACGGCCACCGCTTCCCATCGATGTTGATTACTGGATGGCTACCGTCTGCTTGTTGTAGTTCTTGCCGTTGCCGTCCGGCTTGTAGTTGCTCTCCACGTTGCCGGCGATGTCGATCGAGAACCAGTTGACGGTGGTGTTGCCCTTGACCGTGAGGGTCTGGTTGCCCTCCCGCATGCCGGCCAGCGCTAGCTTGGGGGAGTCGAACGTCGGTCGGCTGCCGTCGAGCGTGTAGTAGACGTTCGCCGGCTCGCTGGTGGTGAAGGTAAAGGTCGTGGCACCAGGTTCCTGCTTGACGGTCTTCAGCTCGGATCGCGGCTGGAGCTTGTCCGTCGCGTAGGACCGGGCGACATCGAGGATGGCGATGTTGCCGTTGGCGAACTCCATCGCCTCCTCGTGACCCTCGGCGAAGGACGGCTGGAAGCCGACCGCGGTGAACCGCTTGGTCGTCGGGTTGTAGACGTCCGCGCCGACCTCGAAGTCCCAGCCGATGATGCCCCGGTTGTACCAGTGCTCGTCGGCGCTGTTACCGGCCGCCGAGTAGAGCACGTCGGTCACCGGCCCGGTGCGACCCGGCCAGATCCCGGTGCCTCGGTGCTCCTGCACGCGGGAGAGGATGTAGTCCGAGGAGGTCCAGAAGAAGGCCTCGGTGCCCTGGTCCACCCGCGGCAGCACCTCCCGCCCGGCGGTCTTGTACGCACCCGGGGGCCACATGAAGTAACCACCGTAGGAGTGGTTGTTCATGGCGAACTTGATGTTCGGGAAGGTGTCGACCAACCACACCTCGTTGCGTGCTTCCGGCTCCGACAACTTGCTCGGACCGGCGTAGGTGTCACTGGTGCAGCTCGTCGAGCCCCCGTTGTAGCCGTCGTAGACCGAACCGATCGAGAAGTTCCGGTTCAGGTCCACGCCCCAGGCGTTGCGGTTGGCCGGGTCCGCCGAGGTGGCCGGGCAGTAGTTGGTCATGTTCCGGCGCTGCATGTTGTAGTCGTACATGCTGTAGTGCGAGCCGTCCGGGTTGACCGTGGGCAGGATGAAGATGTCCAGGTCATCGACGAGCTTGCGGGTGTTCGGGTCCTTCGCGTAGTTGCGCAGCAGCCGCTCGGCCGTCTCCACGCAGACCAGCGGGGTCACCCACTCCCGGGCGTGCTCCTGGCAGTAGAGGAAGACGCCGACCTTCGAGCCGTCCCGCTGCTTGCCGATCCGCAGCGCCTTCATCTGGAACGGGTCGCGGGACACACTCGCCGGGGCCTTCAGGTTGTCGGTCAGCCTGGTGACCGCCGCCGCGGCCACCACACCGGTGCCGGCGTTACCCCGGTAGGTGCTGGCGGTGAGCAGCTTCGCGGCGTCGGCGTTGCCGTTCACCGCGGCGACGACCTGCGCCGCGGTGCTGCTGATCGCGCCGGAGCCGTTGGTGGCCAGGTTCACCGTGACGGCCTTGCCGGACACGCCGACCGTCAGCGGGGCGTTCGCCACGCCCGGGTTGACCAGCGACATGGTGATGTCGTTGCCGCCCTCAGAGCCGTACGCCTTCGAGGTGACGTAGACGATGCTCGCCGAGGCGGTGCCGAACTGAGCCTGCGCCTGGCGCCGGTAGCCGTTCGTCTTGTATGGCAGGTCGATCAGCTGGGTCAGCTTCGGGAATTCGGCGGCCAGGCTGCTGATCCGCGCGGTGACCTCGGTCGGGTCCATGTAGTGGTCGACGAAGTCCGACACGTACGGGTGGTTGCCGGTGACCTTGCGCGGGCTGCCCAGCCACTTGCTCACGTCGACGGTGACCGAGCCGCCCTTGTTGCTGGTGATGGTTGCCTTGGCCGGTGCGGCGCTGATGGCCACCGGGTTGCTGAACCGGTGGTACATGTACTGGCCGGCGTCGGTGAACCGGGACATGGTGGCGGTGCCACCGGAGCCGATCTCGGTACCCGCTCCGCTGTCCCAGCTGGCCGTCAGCACGGTCGTCGAGTCGGTGCCGGCGCTCGACTTCACCTCAATGTTGAGGAAGAGCTGGTTGTCGAGGCTGGTGAACCACTCCGCGCGCAGCATGGTCAAGGTGTCCGTGCTGGCCGCCGCAGCCGTCAGGGCGCGCATCGTAGCGGCCCGTTCGGTCAGGTTCTCCGCGTAGTCGTTCTGGTCGGAAATGGCGTCCTGGACGTCGAAGCCCATGTCCCGCAACGCCTGGCTCTCCTCCGGGCTGAGGATCGCGTGCACCTCGATGCCGTTGTCGACCGGCTTGACGTACTCGGCGAGGTCGACACCCAGCTCGTTGAGCTGATCGATCCCCGACTTGTCGGCGACCACGATGCGCATCAGCCCGACGCCGTTCTGCGCACCACTCGACACCCTGTCGGGGGCCACCTCGCCGTCCGACGTCATCGCGAGGCCGGGGGCGCTGAAGGCGAGCGCCAGCGGTAGCGCGAGCAGGGCCAACCAGCGGCCCGTTCTGACCGATTTTCTGCTACTCCTCATGAGAGTCCTTCCAGGCAAGGGGGTTCCCGAGGGCCGCTTGGTGGGGAGTGTCCGGCACGACCTCCGGCTGCCACAGTTGGGCGGAAGTGTGAGCCGCCTCTCAGCCAGTGTCAAGATCAGTGGCGACAGGGCGGACGTTGGTCCGACCGATCGGAACGATCATCCCGACCGGGCTGCCCGCACCGCCAAGCCCTGGACCCGAGCAGCTCGAACCGCATCATTAGCCCAGCTAACATTTCTGCGGACTCAATCGGGCCTTCGGTCGAAGACCGGACCGCCTCGACAACCCGGACGAGGACTGACCCGGACGGCTCCAGCGGGCTACCGTGCACCCTGTGCCCCGGCTGCTGCTCATCGAGGACGACCTGACCATCCGTACCCCGTTGATCCGGGCCCTGCGCGAGCGCGGCCACGCGGTGGCCGCCGCCTCGACCGCGATGAGCGGGCTGCGCGACGCGCTCGACGACCGGCCCGACCTGGTCGTGCTCGACCTGGGACTGCCCGACCTGGACGGTCGTGAGCTGCTGCGGATGCTGCGCGCGGTCAGCTCGGTGCCGGTGATCGTGGCCACCGCACGGGACGACGAGAGCGAGATCGTCCGGCTGCTCGACGCCGGGGCCGACGACTATCTGGTGAAACCGTTCACCGCGGCGCAGCTGGACGCCCGTGTCCGGGCCGTGCTGCGCCGGTCGGCCGGCGACCCCGGGGCGGAGGACGCGGCGCTGGTGGTCGGCGGGCTGCGGATCGACCCGCGCTCCCGGCAGGTGAGCCTGGACGGCGTCCCGGTCGAGCTGACCCCGCGCGAGTTCGACCTGCTGCACCACCTCGCCGGTCGCCCCGGGCAGGTGGTCAGCAAGCGGGAGCTGCTCACCGAGGTCTGGCAGATCCCGTACGGCGGCGCCGACAAGACCGTCGACGTGCACCTGTCCTGGCTCCGCCGCAAGCTGGGCGAGACCGCTCAGGAACCGCGCTACCTGCACACGATCCGGGGAGTCGGAGTGCGGCTGGAGGCTCCCGGGGCCAGCCGGTGAGGGGCCGGCTGGCGCTGCTCGTCGCCGCCGTCAGCGTGCTCGTCCTGACCGCCTTCCTGGTGCCGCTGGCGCTGCTGCTGCGCACCGTCGCTGCGGACCGGGCGACCGTCCAGGCCACCGCCGACGCGCAGACCCTGGTACCGGTGGTCGGCACGGCCGACCCGGACACCATCCGGCTCACCGTCGAGCAGCGCGCCGCCGACTCGGGTCGACCGATCAGCGTGTACCTGCCCGACGGCGCGGTGCTCGGCACGCCGGTGCCACGGACGCCCGCGGTGGCGCTCGCCGCACGGGGGCAGAGCCTGACCGTCGAGTCGGCCGACGGCCGGGAGGTGGTCATCGCGGTCCGGGGCCGCGATGCCGGGACCGGGGTGATCCGGACCGTGGTGCCCCGGTCGGAGCTCACCGCCGGGGTGACCCGGGCCTGGCTGGTGCTGGCCCTGCTCGGCGGGCTGCTGGTGCTGGTCGGGCTGGCGGTCGCCGACCGGCTGGCCCGCACGCTGGTCCGGCCGATCAGCCAACTCTCCGCGGTCTCGCACCGGCTCGCCAACGCCGAACTCGACGCCCGGGTCACCCCGGCCGGGCCGCCCGAGCTGCGGGAGGTCGCCGGCGCGCTGAACCACC
The DNA here is from genome assembly GCF_042870725.1 of Micromonospora sp. NPDC006431. Lineage (NCBI taxonomy): Bacteria > Bacillati > Actinomycetota > Actinomycetes > Micromonosporales > Micromonosporaceae > Micromonospora > Micromonospora sp. NPDC006431. The sequence continues at coordinate 175,371 of NZ_JBIAHQ010000004.1, read as the reverse complement.
TGGCCGGCCGGATCCAGGTATTGCTACGCGAGGAGCGTGAGCAGGTCGCGGACCTGTCGCACCGGCTGCGTACCCCGCTGACCGCGCTGCGGCTGGAGGCCGAGTCGCTGCGCGACCCGGACGACGCGGCCCGGCTGACCACCGCGGTGGACGGCCTGGAACGGGCCGTCACCGGCCTGATCCGGCAGGCCCGGTGGCGCAGCGCGGCATCGGACGGCCGGGCCGGCTGCGACGCGGCGGCGGTCGTCGGCGAGCGGGTGACCTTCTGGTCGGTGCTCGCCGAGGACACCGGCCGCACCGTCACCCTCGACCTGGCGCCCGGCCCGCTGCCGGTCGGGGTGCCCGAGGACGAGCTGGCCGCAGCCGTGGACGCGCTGCTGGGCAACGTCTTCGCGCACACGCCGGACGGCACCCCGTTCACCGTCCGGCTCGCCCCCGAAGCGGGGCAGGTCGCGCTGACCGTCGCCGACTCCGGCCCGGGTCTGCCGTCCGGAACGGTCCGGCGGGGCGCCAGCCACGCGGGTTCGACCGGGCTGGGACTGGACATCGCCGACCGGGCCGCCCGGGCCAGCGGTGGCCGGCTGGAGCTGCAGACCGCCCCCGGGGGTGGAGCGCTCGTGCTGCTGCGGCTCGGGCCGCCCCGGCCTTAACCCGGGCTTATCCCGCGGGTAGCGCGCCGCTATCCACTCCGGACCGATCCTCGACGGCACAACCGAGGAAAGGTGGAGACAATGCGACGGACTTCTTTGGTCCTGGCGGCGGCCGGCGGGGCCGCGGTGCTGGCGGTGACCGGTGTGGCGCTGGGCGTGACCGCGGCCGACCGGCCGGCTCCCGGCCCCGCGCTCGCCGCAGCGACCGCCGACGACAACCCCAAGCCGGACGACGACGCGACGTCCAGCGGGGCGCCGAGCGGCACTGCCGACGGTGCGGTGAGCGGCAAGCGGGCGGGCGAGATCGCGCTCGCCCGGCTCGGCGGCGGCCGGATCGTGGAGATCGAGGCCGAGCTGGAGCACGGCCGTCGGATGTGGAGCGTCAAGGTCGCCAAAGGCGGCACCACGTACGAGGTGAAGGTCGACCGGGGTGACGGCACCGTGGTCGAGATCGAGCAGCGGCGGGCCGACGACGGTCGCCGCGGCGACGACCGCACCGCCGCCCGCACCGGCAGCGACGACCGGAACCACGACGTCGGCGACGACCACGGCGGGGACCGGCCCCGAAACCGCGACGACGACTGAGCACCCCTCCGCACAGCTCCGGGGTCCGGGCGGACATCGTCTGCCCGGACCCCGGAGTGCCAGCACGCAAGCACACAGTCGGCTCAGGAGGTGGTCAGGAATGCTGGTGTCCTGTCCGGCTACGCCCGCCCGCCCGTGCCAGCACCGCTGGTCAGCGGCCGTCAACGACGTCCCGATTCCGCCGAAAGTGTGGGCGTACGCGAATCGCCCGATACATTGAAGTATGGTGCCCGCCCACGAGGGTCGGGCGGCCGATGCGGTCTACCGTCCTGTACTCAATGGCCGCCGGGGTGAGCTGGAGGCGCTGGCCCATCTCGACGAGGTCACCGCTCCGCTGCTCGCTCCGGTCATCGACATCCACGCGGTGGAGCCGTACACCGTGGACCTTGTCCGCCGGCTTCCGGCCGGGCTGCTTCCCTCGGTCGATGTCTCGGCGCTGCCGGACGGGCCGCGCAGCGAGCTGGTCCGCTGGGGCGTACCGCTGGTGCCGGTGATCGGGCTCGCGGAGAGCCACCGGCGGCTGGTGGCGCACGGCGCCGCCGCGCGGGCGTACGCCCAGCGGGCGGTGCTGCGGCTGCGGACCGGGCAGGACCGGGCCGGGCCGGACGCGACGACCGGCGCGGTGGAGCGGGTGTGGCGGCTGGCCCGGCTGGTGCCGGAGCAGTGCGACCTGCTGATCGACGCCGGGGACGTCTGCTGCCCGGCGGACGTCCGGCTGGCCGAGCCCCGGGTCCGACGGCTGGCGGAGTGGGCCCGGCGGCACGCGTGGCGTTCGGTGACCGTGGTGGCCGGCGGAATGCCGCCGACGCTGGCCCGGCTGCCCACCGACGAACCGGTCCGCCTGGACCGCTTCGACTGGCAGCTCTGGCAGCGGCTGGCCGACCTCGGCGTCGGCTACGGCGACAACGGAGTCTGCTGCGCGGTGCCGGACGCGGAGGGGCCGGGCGACCGGCTGCCGACGCTGCGCTACACCACGGACGGGGCGTGGTGGCTCTATCGCTGGTCGCGGCGGGGCGGCCGGGGTGACGAGCGCTTCGCCGACCTGTGCCGCACGCTCGTGGCGGCGCCGCACTGGCCGATTGCCGGGGCCGGCTTCTCCTGGGGCGATCACGAGATCCTGCGCCGGGCCCGGCGGGGTGCGGGGGCCGGCTCGACGGCGAACTGGATCGCCTGGAGCACCTCGCACCACCTGGCGCACGTGCTGGCGGCGCTGCTCCCCGCCGGGCCGGAGCAGCGCGACGAGCCGTGGCACGCGGACGGGCCTGAGCGGGGCCGTTCCGGCCGGCCGCACCGCGGCGGTGAGACTCACCGCCGGGCCGGGTGACCGGTGGCCGTCACTCCTTTGTGGTGAAGCCGAACTGGACGATCCCCTCCTCGTCGACGACCGCGTCGACGGAGGTGTCGTTGAGCAGTTGGGCGGCGTCGGCGTCGAGGAAGATCCGGGCGCCCTGGGTGTCGACCACCTGGTCGCCCTGCGCCGGCTGCGGCACCAGCTCGATCGAGAGCGAGCCGGCGTCGGTGTCGGCGGCGATGCGCAGCCCGCCACCATCGGCGACGTCCTGCTGTTCGGCGAGGTCGCGGATCACCAGGACGGCGTTGTCGGTCATGGTCAGCATGGCGGACTCCTCGTGACAGGTTCGGGATCGAGGACGGGTCGACGCGGCCGTACGCGGCCGGGCCCGGAACCGGAACGGCGAATCACTCTTCGCCGGGGCAAATCTGGGCAGCTCGCACCGCCCTCATGGCCTACGGTGCCCCCTGCGCGGGCATCCGTCAAATAGAGCTGGATCAGTGGACACCGGGGCCGCGGGTGGGGCACCCGATCGGGTGACCAGGGGTTTTCGGGTCCGCGAAATGGGTACTCGGTGGAGTTTCCTCCGCGCTTCCGTCGGCGCGACCATTACGGCAATAACCTTCGCTCCAGAGCCTTCTCCGGAAGAAAACTCCATGGCAGCATCGGTACATGCATCGTCGTCTCTTTCCGCGGGCGCTCGCCGTGCTGGCCGTGGTCGCCACCGCGGCCACGGCCGGCGCCTCGACCGCCACCGCCGAGTCGCCCACCCCCGCGCAGACCCGGCTCAACGCGACCATCGACGCGGTCCTCGCCGACTCCCGGCTGGCCGGGGCGCAGGCGGGCGTGGTCGTGGTGGACACCGCCACCGGGCGGTCCCTCTATCACCGCAACGGTGACCGCCGGCTGATCCCCGCCTCGAACACGAAGCTGCTCACCTCGACCGCGGCGATGAAACTGCTCGGCCCCGGCCACCGCTTCACCACCGACGTCGCCAACGACGGCGTACGCCGCGCCGGGGTGCTCACCGGCAACCTGTACCTGCGCGGCGGAGGCGACCCGACCATGCTCGCCGAGAACTACGACGAGCTGGCCGCGCGGGTCGCCGCCGCGGGCGTACGGGTGGTGACCGGGACCCTGGTCGCCGACGACACCCGCTACGACCGCACTCGGCTGGGCCCGGACTGGACCTGGGACGACGAGTCCTACTACTACGCGGCGCAGGTCTCGGCGCTGACCGTGGCCCCGGACACCGACTACGACGCCGGTACCGTGATCGTGCACGCCGCCCCGGCCGGCGCGGCGGGCGCGCCGCCGGTGGTCACCATGACCCCGCCCAACGGCTGGCTGCGGATCGACAACCGGGCCGAGACGGTCGCCACCGGCGAGACGAGCATCTCCTTCGAGCGCGAGCACGGCGGCAACACCATCGTGGTGACCGGCCAGATCGCGGTCGGCGAGGACCCGGCGAGCGACTGGATGACGGTCTGGGAGCCGACCGGGTACGCCGCCGACATCTTCCGGTCGGCGCTGCTGCGGCACGGAGTGCGCGTCCTCGGCCGGACGGTGCTGGGCGAGGCCACCCCGCGCGACGCCACCACGATCGCCCGCCACGACTCGATGCCGCTGGCCGAGCTGATGGTGCCGTTCCTCAAACTCTCCAACAACGGCCACGCGGAGGTGCTCACCAAGGAACTGGGCCGGGTCCTGTCCGGCTCCGGCACCTGGTCCGCCGGGCTCGCCGCGATCGGGACGTACGCCGGCAACTCCGGAGTGGACACCGGCACGCTGCGCCAGCGCGACGGCTCCGGCCTCTCCCGACGCAACATGATTCCGCCCTCCCAGTTCGTGGCGCTGCTCGCCGCCGTCCGGGCCGAACCCTGGTTCGACACCTGGTACGCGGCCCTGCCGGTGGCCGGCAACGCCGACCGCTTCGTCGGCGGCACGCTGCGCAGCCGGATGCGCGGCACAGCCGCCGCGAACAACGTGCACGCCAAGACCGGCAGCCTCACCGGGGCGTCCAGCCTCTCCGGCTACGTCACCGACGCGGACGGGCGCCTGCTGGCCTTCTCCATCGTGCTGAACAACTACCTGACCTCGTCGGTCAAGGGGCTGGAGGACCAGATCGCGGTCGCGCTGGCCTCGTACACCGAGAAGGGGACGAGCACGGCGCGGCTGACGGTGCCGACGGCGCCGGAGGCACCGCGGGTGCCCGAGGGCAGGGAGTGCTCCTGGGTGAAGCCGATCGTCTGCTGACTCCGGTGAAGCCCCGGCCCGCGGGACGGGCCGGGGCTTCACCGGTCAGGCGCCGGGCCGGTGCGGGCGCGGCTCGGCGTTCGGGTCGCCGCGCTCGATCAGGGCGTCGATTTCGGCGGGCGGCAGCCCGTGCAGCGCCAGCACCCGCCGTCCCCAGCGGTGCAGCCGGCACGGGTGCGGACTGGCGTCATTGCGGCAGATCGTGCCGCCCGACCAGCGCTGCGGTGCATGCACCACCACCGCCCGGGCCGCGAACTGGGCGTCCTCGCCGGTCACGTACGGCGGCAGCGGGATCTCCCGCAGCACCGCGCCGGACGAGTCACCCGGGCCGGACAGGCCGACGGAACGGACGACGGAAACACTGGTGCACATGAGAACAACCTCCACAGGGGACGGTCGAACCGGGACATCGGGAAAGGTACGGCGGCCCATGGCGCCCCTGACGGACAAACTGTCCCGCCGTCACCGGCCGCAGTGCCGGCACGCCCGACGGGTCCGCAGGTGATAACCGACTGCGGCGACGCCCAGCCCCCAGCCCCACACCCAGTAGCCGGACTCGGCGAACCAGAAGAAGCCCAGCGGGTAACGCCCGTCGCCCAGGTCGACGGTGCCGGTCGCGGTCTCGACGGCGAGCTGGGCGAGCCCGACACCGAAGTAGCTGACCAGCCCCACCGCGAAGACGACCGCCGGTGCCAGCGGCACCAGGCGGGGCACCCTACGGCCGGCGAGCAGCCGCACCCACCACGGCCACACCGTCCCCCACCGGTACACCAGGGCCAGCGGCAGCAGCACCCCGGCGAGCAGGAACCCCACCTCGAACGCCGCCACCGAGGCGCCCTGCGCCAGCGGCAGGTCCCCGAAACCCACCGCCACCTGGGCGGCGAGCCGCACCAGGCAGCCGGCGACCGCCGCCCACGCCGCGACCCGGGCCCAGCGCGGCGCCGGCCCACCGGACCCGCGAGCGCGGCCGCACCGGCCGCAGTCCCCCCGGAATCGGCGAAGGTGCGCGAGCGCCGCCGCGTGCAGCAGCACGGCGCCGGAGAGCGCACCGGCCCGGCTGAGGAACCCGGCCAGGGTGAACGCCGGGCTGAGGTCGAGGACGAGGAAACCCACCAGGTCCAGCAGCAGCAGTGCGCAGGAGAGCAGGACGGCGGCGCAGACCGCCCAGGCCGCCGCAGCCAGCGCCGGCCGCCAGGCCTGAGCCCGGGCCAGCCCCACGCCGGCCATCGCCGCGGCGGCCTGGAGCGCCACGGACCACCAGCCGATGACCACCACCAGGTCGGTCCCGAGCGGCCCGAACGACGGGGGACCCGCCACCGCCCAGCCCGCGCGCAGCGTGCCGTAGCCGATCGCCCAGGCCACGGCGGCGTACGCCAGCCAGGCGGCACGGCGCCCGGTGGCGGCGGCGGTCGGCGGCGGCACGGTGAGCGTCATGCGTCCACCCTGCCGCCGCCGCGCCCACGGTCCCTCCCGACCGGGAGGGGACCGACTCCCCCGGGTGGGGGATCCGTCTCAGCCGGCGTCCTGGCGCAGCCGGGCGGCGGTGCGCGCGGCGCTGTAGTCCGGCCCGACGCCCGCCGCCAGGTCGACCAGCCGCGAGGCACGGAACGGCTCACACCCGTTCCAGCACCACCACCGGGATCTCCCGCTCGGTCTGCGCCTGGTACTGGTCGTACGCCGGCCAGATGGCCGTCATGGCGCGCCACATCCGCGGCTTCTCCCCGGGGCCGCCGGGGTCACTGCCGCCACCCTCGTCCTGTCCACCCTGGTCGCGGGCGTGGGCGGCTCGCCCGCGGGTCCGGCCCCTACCGGACGTACGCCAACACCAGCGCCAGCGCGGCCAGGGCCGCCGCCCCGAACCACAGCCGGCGCCGGCGCCGCCGGGCCCGGGCCACGCCGACCCGGGTGACCGGCCCGTCGGGGATGATCCCGACGGCCGTGCGTACCTTGGCGGCCGCCGGACCGAGCAACTCGGCGAGTCGACCTCCGACGCTCCGCGACGAGTGCGGGGCCGGCGCCACGGCGCCGGGCCGCGGCCCGGTGACCGGCGGTGCGGCCGGCTCGGCCGGGGACCTGAACGGCTCGGAGTCACCCTCCCCGGGCCGGTCGATCACGATCACCGGTTGAGCGTGGGCGCGGACGAGCGACGGATCGAGGTGGTCGCGGACCGGCGCCGGATCAGACGCAGGCTCGCCGTCGGCGGGCAGCCGCCGCGGCACGGTCAACGCCTGCTCCGGTGCGCGCGCCGGTTCGGCCGATACGGCGGGCAGCCAGCCACCCACCCGGATACCGGTCTGCGTGACTTCGTCCTCAGCCACCGATCCCTCCCTCGGCCACCGGCGCCGGCGGTCGCCCCCGTGACCCGCCGCAGGGAGGATGACACACGCCCCGATCGTCGAGTAGCCGTCGAGCGGAGGCATGTTTCCGACAGCTGGCCGGTCAGCGCCGCTCGCGCCGCCGCAGGCCACGGTCGGGATGCCAGCTCTCGATCAGCAGATGGTCCGGCGGGTCGCCGACCCGGGTCAGCACCACCTCGGTCAACTCGATCCGGAACCGGTGCGAACCGTCCTCGCCGGGCGGCTCCTCGTGCGCCCGCCCGGCGATCTTCGCGTCCCCGCCCCACGACGCCGGGTCGCCCTCCGGGGCGTCCTCGCTCGGGCAGTGCAGCGCCACGCGGGGATCGCGCCGCAGGTCGAGCGCCTTGACCGCGCCGGCCATGCTGCCCAGCCGGAGCTGACCGTCGTCGGAGAAGTCGAACTCGGTGCCGCTGATCCGCGGCGAGCCGTCCCGCCGCAGGGTCGCCATCGTGCCGTGCTTGCGGACGGTGAATCGGGCCCGCACGCGCGCTGCGAAGTCGGGTTCGGCTGCCACCAGGTCGGACCACCATGCCATGCGGGCCAGCGTGACAGGGAAATCTGACACCGTGCGGCGTATTTCCGGACTGCTCAGCGGATCTCGAAGCCCAGCGCCTGAGCCAGCAGGATCGCCTGCTCGGCGTCGACGATCGCCCCGGCCCGCTCCACGGCGGTGGGGTCGAGCGCGGTCAGGTCGCTGCCACGCAGGTCGGCCCGGACCAGCCGGGCGGCGTGCAGCTGGGCGCCGGAGAGGTCGACGCCGGCCACGGTCGCGCCGGTCAGGTCGGCGCCAGTCAGGTCCACCTCGCGCATGCGTACGTCGGTGAGCTGCACCCCGCGCAGGTCGGCGCCGGGCAGGGCGACGAAGGACCAGTCCCCGCCGTTGACCCGCAGCGGGCGCAGGTCGCACTGCTCGAAGCTGCTGCCGACCAGCTTGCAGCCGGTGAACTCGGCCTCGAAGAGGTTGCAGCGCTTGAAGGTGCAGCGGGTGAAGGCCGAGTCGGTGTGCCGGGAGGCGTTGAAGGCGACGTTGCCGAAGACGCACTCGGTGAACACGGCGCCCTGGCTGACCGCCTCGGTGAGGTCGACGTGGAAGAAGGAGCAGCGGACGAAGTGCCGGTCGGCCAACTCCTCGGCGTACCAGTCCTCGTGGCGGTAGGTGACGTCCTCTGTCGGCTCCGGCATGGGGCCAGGTTAGTGGTGGCCGCCGACACTTCCCGGTCGGCGTACCGGCCGGTAGGTTCGGCGGCGTGAGCGTCGCAGTGAGCATTGACCCGGCCCGTATCGGCTTCGACCCCGCCCGGCTGGCGCGGATCGACGAGCACTTCGGCAGGTACGTCGACGACGGCCGGCTCGCCGGCTGGCAGATCGTGGTGACCCGCCGGGGCGAGATCGCCCACTCCTCGACCTATGGGCTGCGCGACCGGGAGGCCGGCACGCCGGTCGAGGCGGACACCCTCTGGCGCATCTACTCGATGACCAAGCCGATCACCTCGGTGGCCGCGATGATGCTCTGGGAGGAGGGCCGGTTCGAGCTGAACGACCCGATCAGCCGTTGGCTGCCGGAGTTCGCCGACGTCCGGGTCTACGACAAAGGGTCGGTGCTCAAGCCGTACACGGTGCCGGCGGTCGAGCCGATCCGGGTCTGGCACCTGCTCACCCACACCGCCGGCCTGACGTACGGCTTCGCCCAGAGCACGGTGGTCGACGGCCTGTACCGGGCGGCGGGCTTCGACCTGGGCGTGCCGCCGGGTGCGGACCTGGCGGCGGCCTCGGCCGGGCTGGCCCGGCTGCCGCTGCTCTTCCAGCCCGGCACGAGCTGGAACTACGGCGTCTCCACCGACGTGCTGGGCCGGCTCGTCGAAGTGGTCTCCGGGCAGAGCCTGGAGGCGTTCTTCGCCGAGCGGATCCTGCGTCCGCTGGGCATGACCGACACCCGGTGGTGGGTCGACGAGGGGGACGCCAAACGGCTGGCCGCGCTGTACGCCCCGCACCCGGCCACCGGGCAGGCGACGCGGCACGACGGCATCGGCCAGGCCGCGCTGACCGAGCCGAGCTGGTTCTCCGGCGGCGGCGGGCTGGTCTCCACAGCCGCCGACTACCACCGGTTCACCCAGTTCCTGCTACGCGGGGGCGAACTCGACGGGGTACGCCTGCTGGGGCCGCGGACGGTGCGCTTCATGACCCGCAACCACCTGCCCCACGGCCGGGACCTGGCCTCGTTCGAGCCGGAGGGCTTCGCCGAGACGGTGCTCGACGGCATCGGCTTCGGCCTCGGCTTCGCCGTGGTGCTGGACCCGGTGCCCGTCCGGGTGCCGAGCAGCGTGGGCGAGTACTACTGGGGCGGGCTGGCCAGCACCGCGTTCTGGGTGGATCCGGTGGAGGAGATCACCGCGTTGCTGTTCACCCAGCTCATGCCGTCGAGCACGTACCCGCTGCGCACGCAGCTGCGCCAGCTGGTCTACTCCGCGCTGGTCGACTGACCCGGCTCGCCGCGCCCGGCCGGGATCGCCGTTACGGCACCGGCCGGGCGATCGGCTCCCTAGCCTGAGGGGCGAGGCACCTGGGGCGGGGAGGTGGTCAGCCATGAGCGAGCGCAGCGAGCGAATCATCGGGCGCAGTGCCGTGGAGCCTCATGCGGTCGCCGAGCGGAGCGAGGTGGCCGCATGAGCGAGCGCAGCGAGCGAATCATCGGGCGCAGTGCCGTGGAGCCTCATGCGTTCGCCGAGCGGAGCGAGGTGGCGGCATGAGCAACATCGTCGTGTTCGGCGCCGGTGGCACCGCAGGATCGCGGATCACCGACGAGGCGATGAACCGGGGGCACCGGGTCACCGCGGCGGTGCGCCGGCCGGAGGCGACCAGCTACCTGGCGCCCGGCGTACGCACGGTCACCGGCGACGCCACCTCGGCGCGCAGCGTGCGCGAGCTGGCCGAGGACGCGGACGTGTTCGTGGTGGCGATCGGCGGCGGCGAGCGGGAGCTGTGGCGGGAGGCGGCCCGGACACTGGTCGACACGCTCCGCGAGCTGCCGAGCCCGCCCCGGGTGATCCACGTCGGTGGCGGGGCGACGCTGCTGACGTCGAAGGGCACCCCGTACCTGAACGAGCCGGACTTCCCCGCGGAATACCGGGACGCGGCGCTGGGCCAGGCCGAGGCGCTGGCCATCTACCGCTCCGCGGACGACGGGGTGACCTGGACGTACATCTCCCCGCCGCCGCTGGAGTTCCACCCGGGCGAACGGACCGGGCACTACCGCACGGGCACCGACCACCCGGTGACGGACGCGCAGGGCCGGTCGGTGCTCACCTACGAAGACCTGGCGGTGGTCATCGTCGACGAGATCGAGCACCCGCGGTTCACCAACACGCGGTTCACCGCGGCCTACTGAGCGGGTCAGTCGGCCAGCCGGGCGGGGAAGCCGCCGGTGGCGATCGGGCCCCAGTGCTCGATGGTGATCCGGATCAGCGACTTGCCCTGCCGGACCATGGCCTCGCGGTACTCGTCCCAGTCCGGGTGGTCGCCGGAGATGCTGCGGAAGTACTCCACCAGCGGCTCCAGGGCCTCGGGCAGGTCGAGCACCTCGGCGGTGCCGTCCACCTGCACCCAGGGCCCGTTCCAATCGTCGGAGAGCACGCAGGCGGAGACCCGGGGGTCGCGGCGGATGTTGGCCACCTTCGCCCGTTCGGGGTAGGTGGAGATCACCAGCCGGCCCGCGGCGTCGACGCCGCAGGACACCGGGGAGGACTGCGGCCGGCCGTCGGCGCGGGTGGTCATCAGCAGGACCTTGTGCCGGGGGCGGAGGAACTCGATCAGGGCGTCTCGGTCGAGCCGGGTGTTGGTCGCGATGGTGCGTGCCATGCGTCGGTTCTACCAGTCCGCCGGGTCAGGGATTCGGCCCGGGCTCAGCGGGGGCGATTGGCAACCCGGCGTGGGGTGGCCTGGGCCGGCACCCGGGGCCGGGCGGTCGGCCGCCAGGCCCGGCCGTTGGCGTAGATCACCCGGAAGCCGAGGTACGCGGCGAGGGGCGCCCAGTGTGCCGAGCCCATCCGCAGCTCGGCGGCGTTGTGTCGCTGCCCGTTGGCCAGCACGTCGAGCAGCACGGTCTCGAACGCGGCCGACTCGACCCAGTCCACCTCGCGGGTGAAGCCGCAGACCAGGGCCGCCCCGGTGACGTCGAGGAATTCCCGCAGCGCGGCGTCGGAGGCGCGCAGCACCGAGCAGCTGCCGAAATAGAGGCGCCGCCCGTCGCAGCGGCCGGCCATCCGGTCGGCCACGTCGGCCAGTTCCACCGAGTCCCAGTCGGTGAGGCAGAGCCGGCTCGGTTCGCCGTGCATGGCGAAGAAGCCGACCCGGTAGTCGGCGTACTGCTTGAGCAGCCAGCGGTCGATGAAGTAGAAGAGCTCGTCGCGGGTGGCGGCGTCCTTGTGGATGAATCGGATCCGGCCCAGCCGTTCGAGCAGTTCGAGCGTGGGCAGGACGGAGCCGCGCTCGTTGAGGTCCCGGTGCCACTGCCCCTCGACGCAGAAGACGCCACCCCGCGCCAACGCCCACCTCCCCCGCCCGCGAAGGCCGCCCGGGAAACCGTCCCCGCCCCCCGGCGCAGACGTTACCGGCCGCAGGCCGCCCGGCGACATCACCATCGGCACGATTGGACAACCGTTTCCGTCCCCTCTGGCCCGGCACGTGTGTCGACCGCCGAAATGGGCGTTTCCGAGAATTAGTGCAATTTGCAGAAACAGCCTCTTGCCTGCGGTTATGAGCCTGATTCGGGTAAAAGGCTGCTGATGGGCTGAAACCGTGCCAGGGTGGATGAGCCAGGGACGTCCCGCCCGATGCCCTGATCGCACCCCAATCGCACTCCAATCAGGAGGAACCTGTGCGCGTCCTTACCTTGAAACGGATCGCCGTCGCCTTCGCGCTGGCCCTGCTCGGGGCCGCGATCGCCACGGTGGTCGCCGCGCCGCCGGCCCACGCCGACGGCTGCTACACCTGGAACCGCACCCTCGCCCAGGGGCGCTCCGGCGAGGACGTCCGCCAGCTGCAGATCCGGGTGGCCGGCTGGGCCGCATACCGGAACATCGTCCGCGTCAACGGCCGGTACGGTACCGAGACGGCCGCCGCGGTCCGGCGGTTCCAGTCGGCGTACGGGCTGCGCGCCGACGGCATCGCCGGCCCACAGACCTTCGCCAAGCTCTACGAGTTGCAGGACAACGACTGCACGCCGAAGCACTTCAGCTACACCGAGCTGGACAACGGCTGCGGCATCGGTGGCTGGACCGGCGGCCCGCTCTCCGCGAGCGCGACCCGGGCCAACGCGCTACGGCACATGTGGAAGCTGGAGGCGCTGCGCCACAGCCTCGGCGACCAGCCCCTCCACGTGAACAGCGGCTTCCGCAGCTTCACCTGCAACCGGCGCGTCGGCGGCGCGTCGGACAGCCAGCACCTCTACGGGACCGCGGCCGACCTGACCTCGCGCACCTCGTCGCTGTGCCGGATCGCCCGGGAGGCCCGCAGCCACGGCTTCAGCGGCATCTTCGGCCCCGGCTACCCGGGCCACAGCAACCATGTCCACGTGGACGCGCGCCGGGAGAACAACGCCGACAAGAGCGCGAACACGACCACCTGGTCCGCCGCACGCTGCGGGATCTGACCAGGGCGGAGTCGATGTCGACGGCGGCCCGACGCAGGGGTGGAGGAGCCCTGCGGCCGGGCCGCCGTCGACGTCGCCCCGGGTGCCATTCCGGCTCGGAGTGCGTGACGCCATGCCGCGGCCGGAGCGGTCGTCAATGCCGCCAGGCGCCGAGCAGTTCCTCCGGCGAGATGATCGACACACCGTCCATGGCTGCCTCGGACCGGGATACCGCCACCAGCGGGACATGCTCGTCCGCGCCGGGCAGCCGGGAGCGGTGCATGAGCAACCGGCCCAGGTCATGGGCGTCGACCTTCTCCCTTATCGCGCGGGCCGCCGGGGACCTGCCGCAGGCCTCCCTCAATCGCGCCCTGCGACTACTGGTCGCCAAGCGCATCGTCGAGGTGGCCACCCCGCTCTCCACCTCCGTTCGCCGGAGCCGATGGCCCGCAGTACCAGATCGGCTTGGGACTGCGGGGGGGGGGAAGTCGGCCGCCAGCGCCCGTTCGGCGCCGACCAACAGGGCCGAGGTGGGATCGCAATCCTCTCACCAGTGATACAACCAAAAATGATTGCAAGATGCCCGGCGAACGGGCCGGCGCCGCTCAGACCAGGCCGGCGTCGTGGACGAGCAGCGCCACCTGCACCCGGTTGTTCAGCTCGAGCTTGGTCAGCAGGCGCGACACGTACGCCTTCACGGTCGCCACGCTCATGAACAGCTCCGCCGCGATCTCGGCGTTGGTCCGGCCCTGCCCGAGCGCGACCGCGACCTCCCGCTCCCGCTCACTGAGCCCGTCCAGCAGCCGCCGTGCCCGGTCTCGCCGCGGGTCCGCGCCCACCTCGGCCGGCGCGGCGGCGGTCACGTGCCGGATGAGCTGGCGGGTCACCGTCGGCGACAGGGTCGCCTCCCCCGCCGCGACCCGGCGGATCGCCTGGACGATCTCGGCGGGTGGCGTGTCCTTGAGCAGGAAACCGGCGGCGCCGGCGCGCAGGGCCCGCAGCACCTGGTCGTCGGCGTCGAAGGTGGTCAGCACCAGCACCTCGGGCGGCCGGGGCAGCGCCCGCAGTGACTCCGTGGCGGTCAGCCCGTCCACCCGGGGCATCCGGATGTCCATCAGCACCACGTCCGGCGCGTACGCCTCGACGGCGGCCGACACCTCGGCGCCGTCGGTCGCCTCCCCGACCACCCGGACGTCCGGCACCCCGCCGAGGATCATCGACAGGCCGGCCCGGACCAGCGCGTCGTCGTCGACGATCAGCACCCGGACCGGTTCCGCGCCGGCGTTCACGCCGGCCACGGCAGCCAGGCGGCGAGCCGGAAGTCGCCCGAGTCGTCGCGCCCGTACTTCAGGCGGCCGCCGGCCAGGCTGACCCGCTCGGCGATGCCGACCAGGCCGGTCCCGGCACCCGGCAGCTCCGGACTCCTGGACCCGCCGACGGGCCAGCGGTTACGGATCTCGACAGTGAGCCCCCCGCCGGGCCCGCCGATCAGCTCCACCGTGACCGCGGCCCCGTCGGCGTGCTTGCGGGCGTTGGTCAGGCCCTCCTGCACGATCCGGTAGACACTGCGCCCGAGTGCCGCCGGCATTCGTTCCGCCGCGGTCACCCGATCGCGCAGATCGACCCGCATCCCGGCCGCCCGCGACTCCTCGACCAGAGCCGCGAGGTCCGCCAGCGTGGGCTGTGGACGTTCCGGAATCCGCTCCGCGCCGGTCTCCGCGCGGAGCACGCCGATCACCTCGCGCAGGTCCTGCAGGGCGGCGTGGGCGCTGCCCCGGATCACCCCGGCCGCCTTCGCCACCTCGTCCGGCGGTGCGTCCGGACGGAACTCCAGAGCGCCCGCGTGCAGGCTTAGCAGGGAGATCCGGTGGGCGAGCACATCGTGCATCTCGCGCGCGATCCGGGTGCGCTCCAGCTGTCGGGCCTGCGCCACCCGCAGCTGCTGCTCAGCCTCGGCCCGCTCGGCCCGCTCCCGCAACGACACGACCAGCTGCCGGCGGGCCCGCACGAACATCCCCCAGGCGAGCACGAGGAAGCTGAGCACCACGCCCCAGGCGGTGGCCGCCCAGTACGGCAGGGAGGGCTCGGGGCGCAGGTAGTTGAAGGCGAAGTTGGTGATCATGCCGGCGGCGGTGACCCCCAGCGCGACGGCCGCCCGGCGGTGCACCACCACGGTGAAGTAGATGATCAGCAGGGGGCCCGCGGCCGCCAACGAGAACAGGGTCAACGGCAGGGTCGCGACGGCCAGGCCCAGCGGCCACCGACGCCGCACCCAGAGCAGGGCGCAGCAGGCCAGCCCGAGCAGCGCGTCGGCCGTGATCATCCACGGCTGCGCCAGCGGCTCGGCCATCTCCGGATCGGGCGAGGCCGCATCGGCCGTGGCGAGCAGGACCCAGCCGAGGCCGAGCAGGAAGCACAGACTGTCGATGACCCAGTCCCGCGTGGTGCGTCGCGGTCGCGCTCCCGCCGCCGGATTCAAGGTCAGCGCCCCCGGCAGCAGCCAGGGGTGCTCGGGCACGGCGCTGCTGGTCACGCCCTCATGCTAGGCGGACCCCGGCGAGTCGGACCAGCGACCAAAGTCGACACCTGAGCGTCGACCTCGGTCGAGGCGGTGCCGACCGCCGGCCGCTGCGGGTGGCCGGGTGGCGCGGGCAGGCTCACCGGCATGATCGAGGTTGACCACCTGACCAAGCGCTACGGCCCGCACCCGGCCGTCGACGATGTCTCGTTCCGCTGCGAGCCGGGCACGGTGACCGGCTTCCTCGGCCCGAACGGCGCGGGCAAGTCCACCACCATGCGGATGATCTGCGGCCTGACCCCGCCGACCTCGGGCAGCGCCACCGTCGCCGGGCTGCCCTACCGGCAGTTGGGCAACCCCGGCCGGGAGGTCGGCGTCCTGCTCGACGCGTCCGCGCAGCACGTCGGGCGGACCGGTCGGGAGGTGCTGACCGTCGCCGCGAGCACGATGGGCGTGGACCGGCGGGAGGTCGCCGCGAAGCTCGACCTGGTCGGATTGACCGGGCCCGCGACGAAGCGCCGGGTCCGGGCCTACTCCCTGGGGATGCGGCAGCGGCTCGGCCTGGCGCTGGCCCTGCTGGGTGATCCCCGGGTGCTGATCCTCGACGAGCCGGCCAACGGTCTCGACCCGGAGGGCATCTTCTGGATGCGCGGCCTGCTGCGCGACTTCGCCGACCGGGGCGGCACCGTGCTGCTCTCCTCGCACCTGCTCCGCGAGGTGGAGGCGGTCGCCGACCGGCTGGTCGTGATCGGCAACGGTCGAGTGGTGGCCCAGGGCGGCAAGGACGAACTGCTCGCCGGCGCCGGCACCCTGGTCCGGGCCCGCGACCAGGGCGCGTTGCGCGTCGCGTTGGACCGGGCCGGGCTCGACGCCGACCAGGTCACCGACGGCCTGCTGGTGCGGGCCGAGGCCGAGGCGGTCGGGCAGGCCGCCGCCGACGCGGGCGTCGCCCTCAGCGAGTTGCGGCCGGCCAGCAGCTCCGGCCTCGAACAGCTCTTCCTCTCCCTCACCTCCGACACGCCGACCAGGGAGGACGCCCGATGACCACCACCACGCCCGCACCCGCCCCGCCCACCGTCACCCGCCGGGCCGACCGGCACCAGCCGTCGCTGGCCCGGCTGACCGGGGTGGAGCTGCGCAAGCTCGCCGACACCCGGGCCGGATACTGGCTGCTGATCACCATCGGCCTGGTCGCCGCCGGCATCGTCACCGTGCAGCTCTTCGTCCTCGGCGACGAGCAGCAGAACTTCGCCGACTTCTTCGTCCCGTCGCTGCTGCCGGTGGGGCTGCTGCTGCCGGTGCTGGGCATTCTGTCGATCACCGCCGAGTGGTCGCAGCGGACCGCGCTGACCACGTTCACCCTGGTGCCCAGGCGGGAGCGGGTGGTTTTCGCGAAGCTCGCCGCGATGGTGCTGGCCGCGCTGGGGTCGGTGCTGGTCAGCCTGGCCGTGGCCGCCGTCGCCACGCTGCTCGCCCGGGCCACCGGCGGAGCGGGCGCCTGGTCGTTCGACGGGTCCATGCTCCTGCACGCGGCCGTGCTGCAGGTCGTCAGCGTGCTGATGGGCGCGGGGTTCGGGTTGCTGCTGCTCAACACGCCGCTGGCGATCGTCACCTACCTGCTGCTGCCCACCCTCTGGTCGATCCTCGGCGGGATGATCTCGGCGCTGCGCGGGCCCGCCCGCTGGCTGGACACCGGGGTGACGATGGAGCCGCTGCTCGGACCCGACGTCACCGCGGGGCAGTGGGCACGCCTGGCCGTGTCGCTGCTGGTGTGGATGGTCCTACCGCTGGCCGCCGGGCTGGCCCGGACGCTACGGCGGGAGGTGTCCTGACCATGACCACGCGGGGGTACGGCGACACGGTGGTCAGCGGCGGCGCCGCGGAACTGGTGCTGATGTGGGCCGGGTTCCCGCTGCTCGGGGCCGGGCTGGGCGCGGCGCTCACGGCCGCGTCCGGCTGGCTGGCCGGCCTGCCCTGGTTCCCGTTCCAGGGCTGGTTCAAGCTGCTGGCCCGGCTGCCCGACGAGCGGGCGTACGTCGGGGGCGCGGCGGCACTGGCGCTGGTCGGGCTGATCGTCGCCTACCTCGGCACCCGGGAGCGGTTGACCGTGACGGTGGGCCGGTCCGGGGTGCGGCTGCACCGCGACGGCCACGGCCGGGACCTCGCCCGGGCCGGGGTCGCGGGGGTCTTCCTGGACGGGAAAACGCTGGTGCTGCTCGACGCCGAGGGTGGGGAACTGGCCCGGGAGAAGTCCGACCTGGACCAGGGCCGGCTGCGTGCCGCGTTCACCGGGCAGGGCTGGCCCTGGCTGGAGCAGGACCCGCACCGGGCGGCGTACCGGCGCTGGGTGCAGGGGCTGCCGGGGCTGCCGGCCGGGGCGGACGCGCTGCTGCGGGCCCGGCAGCGGGCGGTCGAGGCCGACCGTGGCGGCGAGGTGCGGGAGCTGCGCGAAGAGCTGGGACGGCTCGGGGTGGTGGTCCGCGACGACGGGAAGCGGCAGTACTGGCGGCTGGTGCCGGGCCAGCCCGACCGGGACGGCGACCGCCGCTAGCGGGTGGCCGGTGACCGCCGACGGCGACGGGCCCGCGCCGACGTGCGGCGCGGGCCCGAAGGGGTACGGAACTTACTTCGCGTTGCCGGTGTTGGTCACCCGGAACGTGTAGTCCGCGTCCAGGTAGGTGAGGTCACCGGTCGGCAGGTTGGAGATCAGGACGGCGAAGTCGTCCTGCTTGCCGTTGGCGCACTTCGTCTTCAGGCCGCTGGCGGTGAACTGGTCGCCGGTGGTCCGGTAGACCCAGTTGCCCGCGCCGTCGGTGGTCTCCCCCGGCGAGGTGACGCCCGGGGTGAGGTCGCAGTGGCTGACCACCTGGACCGTCCAGTTGTTGTCCTGCACGCCGCTGGTGGCGAACCAGTTGCCCGCCGCCGAGGTGAGGTTCGCATTGGCGCCGTTGACCCGAACGTCGTCGACGAACCAGCCGGTGTCCATGTACGCGGCGTCGGTGGAGTACCGGAACCGCACGTCCGTCGCGCCGGCCGGCAGGTCGGCGGTCAGGTGCAGGTAGGCCGGGTCGTCCACGAAGTACCGGCCGCCGGAGGTGCCGGTCAGGCCGTTGCCCTCCTCGTTGTTGCCGTGCGGGTCGTCGTTGGTGGTGACGACCTGACCGGCGTCGTTGCGCACCGGCACTGTCACCCAGTTGCCGTTGACCAGGGCCTCGACGAAGCCGTAGTCCCAGCCCTCCTCGATGAAGTACCAGCTCCAGAAGTCCAGCGAGGTCACGCCGCCGGAGGTGTCGACGTCGAGGATGTTGTCGTCCTGGCTCTCGTACCCGGCGTACCAGTGGGTCGTGCCGGTGTGCGGTGCGATCACCGTCTCGTCGTCGCCGTCGAAGGCCAGCGCCACGGTCGGGCCGGGGTTGCGGAACCGCTCGACGGACATGCCGAACGGCACGGCGGTGGTGTCGGGGCGGTTCTTCAGCCGCGCCCACTTGGACTCCGGAGTGGCGCCCTGGTAGTGGCCCCGGCCGCCCCAGAAGACGTCGTCGGCGATGTCGATGGTCCAGGAGGTGTCCGCCGGGTCGCCGAAGTCGAACGCCTTGATGTCGTAGATCGGCGACTTCTCGTCGTCCAGGTAGACCGCCACCGACCAGTCGCGGAACAGGTCGGCCGCGCTGCGCAGGTGCGCGCCGGTCGCCGCGTTGAAGCTGTCGATGGCGTTCTGCACGCCGGCCATGCCGTCGGCCTGCTCCTCGAAGATCTTCTTGATGAGCAGGTCACCGGCCTTGCCGTCGTACTGCTTGTCCGGCGTGTAGGTGCCGTCGCCGTTGCCGCCGGCCTGCTCCCAGAGGTACTGGAAGTAGGTGAAGGAGGCGCCGTAGTTGGCCAGGGTGCTGCCCCACCGGGTCAGCGAGGTCTCCTCGTAGAAGACCTGCTGGTTGCTCAGGTGCGAGCCGCCGGCGTCCAGCCCGTTGAGGAAGATGGCGAAGTCGGCCAGGCCCTCGTCGACCCAGGACAGCTCGCCCGGGTCGCTGTAGTTGTGCAGCAGGTGCTGCAGCTCGTGCGCGACGGTGCCCTCGTACAGCTCGGGGCGGTCGTTGGCCGGGTTGTTGTCGCGCCACGGCGAGTCGTTCGGGCCGACCCGGTTGGCCCAGTCCAAGGCGTCGACCACGATGACGTTCATGCCGTTGGTCTGGATGAAGTCCGGCGCGAAGTAGCCGGCGGTGTACGAGGTCTGCGCGCAGTCGTAGTACGCGTCGTCCTGGATGTTGTAGAGCAGCATGACCAGGGAGTCGCTGGCCGGCTCGTCCGGGTCGGCCGCGTCCATCGGGCCGAAGTGCTCCTCGTCCACCGCGACGATCTGGTTGGCGAGCTTGTCGCCGACGTAGTTGATCTGCGCCTGGGTGAGGGTGAACTGCGCCGCCGTGGCGGTGGCGCAGGGGGTGAACCCGTCGCCCGGGTTGTGGTCGAACTGCGGGTCGAGGCTGGCCACGCCGGCCGGCGCGGTGCCGTCGAGCGGGGTGCCCTTCGGGACGTAGATGTAGACCGGGGTGCCGTCGGGCGTGGTGTTGGCGTACACCCGGGTGAAGTCCTGGTTGTAGGTGCCGCCCGCCGCGCTGTCGTTGATCGGCAACGTGATGGTCGGCTCGCCGGGAAGGTTCTCGTGATCGTTGGCCTGGGCCGGGGCCGAGACCGTGAAGGCGAGCGCGGTGGCGCCCGCCACCGCGGCCGCGATCCGGCTCGGTCGTCTCATTCGCACGCGGATGCCTCCTGCCGGTGAGGCGGTGATCAGCTTTGGCCACCGCCGTCGGGGTACAGGTTCAACCACCCCAGAGGTCGATACTGCGCGCAGCAGTTGTTGACCAGGGGATGTTGGCTTCAGGCAACCACTTGCGACAGTGCGCTGCGAAGCGGCGGCAGGTCACAAGTACGACACGATCGGGCGACCCGTTCCGTCATACGGACGATTGGCGCGAACCATCCGTACGCCCTCCAGGTCGATCGACGGCCGGTTCGGCCAGGAGCCGGCCGATGCCGAGCGGCACCGAAGCGGGCCGGGTCGACGGGGCTCGGTGCGTCCGCCGGGTCGCCGGCACCGCCCGGAGCGGGTCGGGCGGTGGCGAAAACAGACCCCGCGATCGCGTGATGTGTGGCTGGCCGACCCGGCCGGACGATCAGCGGCATGACCACGGTCCAGCAACTGCGGCCCACCGGACGGGCCGCAATCCCCGCCCGGCCCCGCGTCGCGCCCCTGCTGGGGCCGGGCTTCGTCGCCGCCATCGCCTACATCGATCCCGGCAATGTGGCCACGAACCTGACCGCCGGGGCCACCTCCGGGTACCTGCTGGTCTGGGTGGTGGTGGCAGCGAGCCTGGTGGCGGTGCTGGTGCAGTTCCAGGCGGCCAAGCTCGGCGCGGCGACCGGGAAGAGCCTGCCGCAGCTCAGCCGGGAGCGGTTTCCCCGCTGGGCGAGCCGAGCCCTGTGGGTGCAGGCCGAGGTGGTCGTCCTCGCCACCGACGTGGCCGAGTTCGTCGGGGCGGCCATCGGCATGCGGCTGCTGTTCGGCATGCCGGTCGGCCTCGCGGCGGTGGTGACCGGCGTCCTTTCCCTGCTGATGCTGGAGCTGCGGCGGCGTGGCCGGACCCGCCGCCTCGAGCTGGTCAGCGCCGCCGCGCTACTGACGGTCGGGGCCGGCTTCCTCTACAACCTGTACGCGGTGGGCCACCAGTCGGCCACCGCTGCCCTGCACGGCCTGACCCCCCGCCTGGACGGCACGGAGTCGGTGCTGCTGGCGATGGGCATCGTCGGCGCGACCGTGATGCCGCACGCCGTCTACCTGCACTCTGCGATCGTCCGTACCGGCGGCCGACCCGCCGAGGCGGCGCGACGCTCGCCGGCCCTCATCCGGCGCGCCCTACGGATCGACTGCGGCGCGGCGCTCGGGCTGGCCACCGTCGTGAACGTCTCGATGATCGCACTCGGCGCCGGCCTGCACGAGGCGAGCGGTGGCGGGTGGACCGGTGACATCGTCGCCGCCCACAGCGAGCTGCTGACCAGGGTGGGCGGGGGTGCCGCGCTGCTGTTCAGCATCGCCCTGCTCGCCTCGGGTCTGTCGTCCAGCGGGGTCGGCACCCTCGCCGGTGACGTGGTGATGGACGGCTTCCTGGCCCGCCGCATCCCGGTACGGCTGCGCCGCCTGCTCACCATCACGCCCGCCGTGCTCGCCCTGCTGTTCGGGGCGCCGCTGACCGGACTGCTGATCGCCAGCCAGGTGGTGCTCTCCCTCGGCGTACCAGTCGCGCTCTTGCTTCTCGTCTGGTTCTGCCGGGACCGGGCCCTGATGGGGTCGCTGGTCAACGCCCCGCTGACCACCCGCGTGGCCGCCACCGCCGGGGCCGCGGTGGCCGCGGTCGGCTGCGCGCTCCCGCTGCTGCTCCTCGCCTGACCATTGCCCGGAGGACCGATGACCACCCGGAACCCGCTCGCCACCCGGCCCGCCGCCAGGCCCGGTGCGGCGGCAGCGCCGCTGGCCGCCCTGCGGCTCAAGCTCGGGGTGCTGCTGCTCTCCGCCGCCGGGCTGGGCGCCGGGGTCTCGCCGTGGGCGGCCGCCGCCGTCGCGCTCACCTGCCTCGGCATCCCCGTCGCCGTGGCGCTCCGACACGAGCCGGCCGCCGCCCGTGCCCTGCTCTGGCTGCCGGCGCCCCGACACGTCCCGCACCAATGAACCGATCGAAGGAGTTGACCACCATGGCACAGGACACCGCACCACAGCCGGTACGCGCGGATGGCGGCAGGCCGGACACCGGTCCGCGCAACGTGATGCTCGACCGGCAGAACCCCGACCTGCTCGTCCCGCCGCCGACCGACCACGGCACCGTGCCCAACCTGCGCTTCTCCTTCTCCAACGCGCACACCCGAATCGAGCAGGGCGGCTGGGCCCGCGAGGTCACCCAGCGGGAGCTGCCGATCGCCACCGAGCTGGCCGGCGTCGACATGGCCCTCGAACCCGGGGCGTACCGGGAGCTGCACTGGCACAAGCAGGCCGAGTGGGCGTACGTGATCAACGGCAGCTGCCGGATCGGCGCGGTCGACCACGAGGGCCGCAACTTCCTGGAGGACGTGCAGCAGGGTGACCTGTGGTTCTTTTCGAAGGGCGTGCCGCACCACATCCAGGCGCTCGCCGACGGGGTGGAGTTCCTCCTGGTCTTCGACGACGGGCTGTTCTCGGAGAACGACACGTTCCTGATGAGCGACTTCTTCGCGCACGTGCCGAAGAGCGTCGTGGCCAAGAACTTCGGCTGGTCGGTCGACCAGTTGGACGCCCTGCCGGAGCGGGAGAAGTACATCTTCCAGGGCGAGCTTCCCCCACCGCTGACCGAGGACCGGGTGGTGAGCCCGGCCGGTGACGTGCCACGCAGCTTCAAGCACCGGCTGCGCGCCCAGGCGCCGCACCGCTTCCCCGGCGGCTCGGTCCGGATCGCGGACACCACCAACTTCGCGGCGTCGACCGACATCTCCGCGGCCCTCGTGGAGATCGATCCGGGTGGCCTCCGCGAGCTGCACTGGCACCCCACGGACGACGAGTGGCAGTACTACATCTCCGGGCAGGGCCGGATGGGTGTGTTCGCCAGTACCGGCGTCGCCCGGACGTTCGACTTCCGGGCCGGCGACGTGGGGTATGTGCCGTTCGCCTACGGGCACTACATCGAGAACCTCGGCGACGAGCCACTGGTGTTCCTGGAAATGTTCCGCAACCCCCGTTTCCAGGACATCTCCCTCGCCCAGTGGATGGCCAACACGCCCGCCGAGGTCATCTCGGACACCATCAACCTGCCCCGCGAGATGATCGAGGCGCTGCCGAAGGAGAAGCGTCCGGTGGTCCGCTGAGCCGCGCGGGGACGGCCGCGACCGGGTCCGCCCCTGCGGGCGGCTCCCGGCCGTCCCACAGCCGGGCCAGTTGCAGCCGGCTGCGGATGCCGAGCTTGGCGTAGATGGCGCGCAGGTGCGTGTCGACGGTGTGGAACGACAGGTACAGCCGGCCGGCCACCTGCTGCTTGGTGGCCCCGGCCGCCAGCAGTTCCGCGATCCCGGCCTCCCGGGCGGTCAGCGCGGCCAGGCCGTGCTCAGGGGCCCCGGGGGCGGGGCGGCGACGGGTCCGGTCGAGTCGGTGCAGCCACCGCTCGGCGCGCGCCTGGTCGCCCACCGCGCCCGTGCGGCCGTACCGGGCCGCCGCCTCCTCGCCGGCGGCGCGGGCCTCCGCCAGCCGGACCCGGGGCGAGCGGGCGAGGTCGAGGAGGGCGTCCGCGAGCGCCGGCCCGGCGCCGGTGGTCCGTAACGCCCGCACCGCGGCCCGCAGCGTCTCCGGGTCGCGGCGGACCAGGGCGTCCGCGTGACCGGCAAGGCCACGCCAGAGCGGCACCGGGGTCCGGTCGGCCACCTGCGTGAGGTGGCCGGCGGCCGTCCGCGCCCGCTGCAGGTCGCCGAGCAGCAGCAGGGCCCGGACGAGGCGGGGACCGTGCTGGGCGACCAGCAGCACCGGACGGGCCGACCGGGCCAGGTCTTCGGCGGCGGTGCGGACCAGCGCGGGGTGGCGCAGCGGGTCGGGGTCGGCGGCGGCCGCGCAGCGCAGCGGCGCGTACGGCACGTTGTCGGGCCAGGGCCGGTCAGGGTGCGCGCGGTCGATCAGCGTCCGGGCGGCCTCCGGGCGGCCGAGGCGGTACGCGACCTCGGCGCGGACCGCGAGCAGCGTGGCGCGTGCCTCGTCGGTGAGCGGGCCGGCCGGTCGGTCCAGCGTGAGCCGGGCCTGCGCGTCGGCCTCCGGGAGTTCCCCGACGCCGAGCAACCGCAGGCAGGACAGCGCCGCCAGGGTCGGCCTGGCCGCCGCGGGGAGGTCGGCGTACGCCGTGTCCAGCGCGACCGCCGCGTCCTCGTACGCGCCGAGCGCGAGCTGGACGGTGATCCGCTCGGTCCGGACGGCCGCGGCTTCCCCGCGTACCGCCGGCCGGCTCGGATCGACGGTGGCGAGGAGGCCTCGGGCGGTGTGGACGGCACCGAGGGAGATCGCCCGGGCGGCCCGGGCGAGGACGAGCCGTACGCCCGCCGGGGGCGACGGATGGGCGGCCTGCGCTCGGCCCGCCTCGCCGAGCAGACCGTCGGCGTCCGGATGGCCGACCAGGCACGCGATCGACGCCTCGGTGGCGAGCAGCCAACCGCGGTGTTCCGGACCGGACGGGTGCCCGCTGCGGGCCCGGCGAAGCTGGTCGAGGGCGATGGAGGGGCGGTGGGCCGCATGTCCGGCCCCGAGCCGGCCGAGCAGCAGGGCCCGCTCCGTGCCGCCGGCCCGGTCGGCCGCGAGTTCGGCGGAGAGCAGGTCGAGCGCCTCGGTGGACCGTCCCGCGAGGACGAGCAGGTCGGATGCCGCGAGCAGCCATCTGGTCCGGGTCCGGGCGTCGGCCCGGGTCAGTGCGGCGAGCAGCAGGTCCGCCCCGGTCGACGGGTCGACCGGGGCGGCGGTGGCGAGCTGGTCGACCAGTTCAGGGTCCGCCTCACCGGTCGCCCGCACGGCCGACAGCAGGTGGTCGGCGGCGCGGGACGGGTCGCTGTCGGCGAGCAGCCGCGCGGCCCGCCGGTGCAGGTCGCCTAGGAGTGATCGGGGCAGTCCGCCCAGCAGCCGGTCGCGTACCGCCGCTGCGACGGTCAGCCCGCCCCGGTCGTCGGTGAGCACGCCACGGGCGGTGAGGGCCACCACCGCGTCGGCGACCTCGGGGGCGGGCAGCCCGGTCAGCCGCTGGACGTAGCCCAGCCGGCACGGGCCCGACGCGACCGCGACAGCCCTGGTCACCGACCGTTCGGCGGCGGTCGACGGTGGATCGTCGTGGTGCGGGCCGCCCGCTTCCGGTGGTTCAGCCACGGCACCGAATCAACCACGGCTGCCGGGCCGGGGCGGGAGTTCTAGGTGAAAGCCGCTCGGAACGGTGACGCCCGGGGAGGTAGCACGGGATTCCGGCCCGCCCGTTACCGTTCCGGTCGGGGAGGTGCAGGTGTACGTCGTATCGGTGATCAACTACAAGGGCGGGGTGGGTAAGACCACCATGACCGCCAACCTCGGGGCCGAACTGGCCAACCGGGGGATGAAGGTACTGCTGATCGACCTCGATCCGCAGGCCAGCCTGACGTTCAGTTTCTACGAGCCGGACGACTGGCGGGACCGGCTGCGCGACGAGCGGACGGTCAAGCGCTGGTACGACGGACTGCGCGGGGACACCCCGGCGGTGGCCCTCGGGGAGCTGGTGGTTTCGCCCGGCCCGGCGAACGCCCAGCTGAAGGGTGCGGGGCGGCTCGACCTGATCGCGTCCCACCTCCAGCTGGTCGACATCGACCTGGCCCTGGCCCGGGGCGTCGCCGACGGCGACGAGTACGACGCCGAGCTGTTCCGGGTCCGCGGTTCGCTCGACCAGGGGCTGCACGACCCGGCGCTGGACCCGTACGACCTGGTGCTCATCGACTGCCCGCCGAACTTCAACGTGGTCACCCAGTCGGCCATCATCGCCAGCGACCACCTGCTCATCCCGGCGAAGGCCGACTACCTGTCCACCCTCGGCATCGACTACCTGCACGGCAATGTCCGCGAGCTGGTCGACCGGTACAACGCGGACTCCCGCCGATTCGCCAAGATCCGGCGTCACCACAAGGTCGCCCCGGACATCGCGGGCGTGGTGTTCACGATGATCCAGCTGATGGCGCAGCAGCCGCTCGCCGCGCACCAGGGCTACATGGACCAGGTACGCGCGCTGGGCGTGCCGGTGTTCCCCACCGCGCTGCGGGAGAACGTGACCCTGTTCGCCACGAACACGCCACGCGGGGTGCCGGTGGTGCTGCGGGACCGGGTCACCGCGCCGGCGGTCCGCGAGGAGCTGCGTCAGATCACCACCGAGTTCCTGGCCCACCTCCAGCCCGCCTCGGCGGCAGCGCCCTCCTCCCCCGCCGCCAACGGCGCGGCGGCAACCCCCGCCGTCCCCGTCACCAGCGGCGCGACGGGGGCAGACGCATGAGCGACCCGACCCTCGCCGTGCTGGCCCGGGTGGCCGCGTTCCTCGGCGGTCTGTCCGCGGCGGAGGTGGCCGACCTGGCCGCGGGACGCGCCCGGCTCGCGCTGCTCCCGGCCGCCGCCGGACGGGCGGCGCCACCGGGCGGCGCGCCGGGCGGGAAAATCCAGGACGTGGAGCGGGCCCAGGCCGCGCTCGCGGCGATGTCCCGGCGCGAGGACGGTACGGCGTACCTGGGGTCGTGGACGACCCGGGAACTGCGGGCACTGGCCGCCCGGGCAGGGCTGCGCGGGGTGGCCGGGCTGCGCAAGGGTGAGCTGGTCGAGCGGATCGTCGAGCGCACCATCGGCTTCCGGCTCAACTCCACCGCCATCCGCCAGCGCTGAGCCGCGACGTCGCGGCGCAGCGGTCCGGGAGGAGGAGTGTATTCCGCCGCCGCCGGCTGAGCTGCCCGGCACATACCTCGTGAGTCGCTGTCGACCTGATGTCGCAGACGATTCACACCACGCGGGTCGACGTGGCCAGCCGGGCGGCGCCGAGGGCCCTAGGCTGGGCGGGAACGAGGTCGCAGGCGAGGGGACCCAGGATGGCCGACGGCAGCAACCGCTACGCCGCCCTGCTGCGGGGCGTCAACGTCGGCAGCACCCGGCTCGCCATGGCGGACCTGCGTCGCCTGGTCGCCGACCTCGGCCACGAGGACGTGAAGACGTACCTGCAGAGCGGCAACGTGGTCTTCACCAGCCCACCGACGAAGGACGAGATCCTGGCCGAGGGCATCGAGCGCAAGCTCGCTGACGAGCTCGGGTTGCGGGTGCCGGTGCTGGTCCGCGACGGCGGCGAGTTGGCGGCGGTCGCCGACGCCAGCCCGTACGCGGGGAAGCAGGACGACCCGACCCGGGTGCTGGTGGCCTTCCTGTCGGCCAAGCCCACCGCGGCGAAGGTCAAGGACCTGACCGTGCCGGCCGGCGAGAACATCGAGTACGCGATGATCGGCCGCGAGTTGCACCTGCACTTCCCGGACGGCGGCTACGGGCGGACGAAGTTCACCAACGCGTACCTGGAAAAGAAGTTGGGGGTGGTGGCGACGACCCGCAACTGGAAGTCGGTGCTGGCCCTGCGCGACCTGACCGGGGGCTGAGCGGCGGGGCCGCCGGGCCCCGCCGCGGCCGGCGTCAGAAGTGGTACGCGGTGTGGTACTCAGGCAGCAGCACGCGGCTGCGCGGCGACACCTTGCGCACCGCGGCGATCAGGTCGTCGAGGCGCTTGCGGTCGCTCTCCGCGACCGTCGGCGGGTTGGTCAGCCTGGTCTCGAAGTTGTCCCAGTGCACCGGCACCACGATCTTCGGGTAGTCCAGTGCGGCCATCAGCCGGGGCACGTAGTCGGCGGTGGAGGTGGTGGCGGCGGAGGCGACCATCGCCACATCGGGGGCCAGGCCGGCGAGGTTGCGCTCGTTGAGGTCGCTCGCTCCCATGAAGAACACCGCCGGGCCGTCGGCGATCCGGATCTGGTACGCCAGGGTGTCCCCCTCGGGCAGGTCGGCGATGGTCTGCGGCATCGGCGGCGGGGTGAGGCGTACGCCGGGGAAGGCCATCGACCAGGCCGCGTTGCGGCTGTGCAGGGAGCTGATCACCTCGACCGTGTAGTCGCCGAAGTCGAGCACCTCGCCGCCCTTGACCGGGGCGAGCTTCCCGGACGGCAGCCCGTACGCCAGCCCCAGGTGGTACGCGGTCAGCGTGCCGAAGACCCGGGCGCCGGTCCGGCCGGCGATGTGGGGCACGTCGTTGAAGTGGTCCCAGTGGGTGTGCGTGACGAAGATGTTCTCCGCCCGGTCCACCAGCGAGTCGATGACCTCGGTGTTCACCTCCAACGGCGTGTCCTGATCGAACTTCCCCGTGAACAGGCCGGTGTCGAAGCGGCTCAGGTACGGGTCCACCAGCACCGTGCGGTCGCCGATGTCGATCCGCCAGCCGGACGTACCCCACCAGCGGAAGCTGACCGGGCGGGAGCGGCGGGCGCCGGTGGTGGTGAGCGGTGCGGCGGTCGCCGGAGCGGCCTGGGCCGGCCCGGCCAGCGCGCCGGCGCCGAGGCCGACGGCGGAGACGGCGGCGGCGCCGACCGCGGCATCGCGCAGGAAGCGGCGGCGGTCATACGAGCGGTTCTCGGGCATGGTGGGTCCTCCCCCGTGCGGTGGGCGATCGGTAGCACCAGCCCACCATCGGCCGGTTCGCCCTGTCCAAGATCGAACAGCGGCACGGTCGATATGTATTCGCATATCACCGCAGCTCACCCGGGTCGTCTTCGGCCGGGGTCGGCCGAAATTCAGCGCAGCGCCTCGACGGCGACCCGGGCCGCCTCGCCCATCGCCAGGTCCACGTCGATGTTCCGGGTGCTCAGCCGCTCGGTGCGGGCGAAGACCGCCACGGCGTACCGGCCGCCGTCGGGATATTCGGCGACCCCGGCCTCCAGGTGCAGGCCGGGCAGGGTGCCGGTCTTCCCGGCCACCCGGACGCCGGGCGGGAAGCCGGCGGCGAGCCGGGTCCAGAAGAGCTGCCGGCCCATCAACTCCCGGACCAGCGCGCAGGCGGCCGGCGGGCCGGCCTCGTCGCGCCAGATCAGGCCGAGCAGCCGAGTCATTTCCCGGGCGGTGCTGGACGTGGTGTGCGTGGGGTCGAAGACGCGCATCGCCCGGATCCGCTCGGGTGGCAGGGTCGGGAAGATCCGGGCGAACTCCGCCTCGGTGCGGGCGCCGACGTCGGCGAGCATGGTCTCGACCAGTTGCCGGGGGCCGCCGACGATGCGGGTACGCGGCAGGTCCAGCTCGGCGGCGAGCATCGGCAGCACGTCCGGGCCGATCCGGCGCAGCAGCAGGTCGGCGGCGGTGTTGTCGCTGACCGACATGGCGAAGTAGGCGAGGTCGCGCAGCGACACCTCGACGTCGTCGGCGCAGCCGGCGACACCCCAGCCGCCGAGCCGGTCCGCGGCCCGCACGAGGACCCGCTCGACGGGGTCGAGCTGCCCGGCGACGGCCTGCCGGGCGAACTCCAGCACCAGCAGGATCTTGAAGACGGAGGCGATGACCACCTGGTCGTCCGCCCGGACGGCCACCTGCCGGCTGCCGTCGTCCACGTCCATCACGTGCAGGCTGCCGCTGATGCCCGCCCGCTCGAAGATCGCCTCGACCTGCTCCCCCGCTGCCACCGACACACGCTAACCAGCGGCCGTCGGGGGCGGGCGTAGGGTGCGGGACGTGGATCTGCTGCGACACCTGCGGCACTTCGTGGTGGTGGCCCGGGAGTTGCACTTCGGGCGGGCGGCCGAGGTGCTGGGGATGGCGCAGCCGCCGTTGAGCCAGTCGATCCAGCGCCTCGAACGGGAGCTGGGAGTTGCCCTGTTCGACCGGTCAGGGCGGCAGGTGCGGCTGACCACCGCCGGTCAGCTCCTGCTCGGCGAGGCCGACGACCTGCTCGCCGGGGAGCAGCGGCTGCGCAACCTCATGGACCAGGTACGCCGGGGCGCGCTGGGTGTGCTGCGGGCGGGCGTACCGCCGGAGACCCCGGCGGTGATGCTGCGCGCGCTGCTCGACGGGCTCGCCGCCCGGGCGCCCGGGCTCGACGTCGACCTGCACGAGCTGACCAGCGCCGAGCAGCGGCGGATGCTGGGCGAGGGACGGCTCGACGTCGGCCTGCTGCACCACCCGGTGGAGGAGGTCGGGTTGCGGTTCGGTCCGGCGGTCGACGTGCCGGTGGGGGTGCTGCTGCCGCGGGCGTCGCCGCTGGCCCGGGCCCGGCAGGTGGACCTGGCCGGGCTGGCCGGGCTGGACCTGATCACCGCGCCCCGGGCCACCGCACCCGGCTGGCACGACCACGTCCTGGCGGTGTGCCGGCGGCACGGTTTCGTGCCCGCCCGGGTCCGGCATGCCCGCAACCCGGAGTTCCTGTTCGGGCTCCTGCTGGCGGGCGGGGCGGTGGCCGTCGAGCCGGAGGCGGTGGCGCGCCGCGAACCGCGGATCGCCTGGCGGCCGCTCGCCGGCGCGCCGTTGGTGAAGCGCACCTCGGCGGCCTGGCCGGACCGGGCACCGCATCCCGCCGCGCCAATGTTCGCCCAGCTCGCGGCCGAGGTGCTGGCGGTGGTCGAGCCGCCGCCCGGGCCGGCGGCGGTCGCGTCGGCCGCCCGCCCGTGGCCGGTGCTGTTCGAGGCGGGCCAGTCACCGGCCGGCTGACGCCGGCGGTGACGCGCCGGTCAGCGCGGGGCGGGGACGACTGCCGGGGCCTGCTCCAGCACGGCCGTCGGAAGCTGCGGGCCGGCGGGCAGCGCCACCGGCTCCTTGGCCCGGGTGACCAGGTCGACCACGGTCCGGCTGAGCCGCTGGGCGGACTCTGACATGGACTGGTTCGCGGTGACGATGGCGGTGACCACCTCGGCCCGCTTCTGCTGGCCGTAGCGGACGGCGTCCTCGATGCCCCGGGCCTGCGCGTCGATCGACTCGGCCACCTCCAGGATGGTTTCTGGGCGGACGGTGGGGGTCTGGATCACCCGGGCGATCTGCGGCACGGCCGTCTTCGACGCCGCCGCGTACGCCGACAGCACGTCGTTGGCGCCGTCGGCGACCGCCTGCTGCATGTCGGCGGCCTGGTTGGCCTGCAACAGCAGCGCCCACTGGGCGATGGTGAGCTTCATCGTCGGGATGGTGAGGTTCATCAGCAGGGCGAGACGCTGGCCGAGCCCGTAGTTGAGGGTGCGGATGTTACGCACCTGCGGCGAGGTCGACCAGGCGACGAAGAGGCGCTGCTGGAACTCGTTGATCCGCACCTCCAGCGCTTGGGCGAACTCGGTGACCAGAGAGAGTCGTTCCTGCTGGTCCCGCTCGTCGGGTGCGCCGGGGGTGACGGTGATCGACCTGGCGTCCGCCAGCGCCGCGTCGCGGATCAGCTCCATCACCGCGATGGCGCCGACGAGTTGCCCGATGGCCGCCTCGTTGGCCTTGTAGAGCTCGTCGCAGAGCACCACGTTGCGGCGTAGCTGCAACTGCTTGTCGCTGAGCTGCCCGGCGACCCGGTCGAGCTGCTGCTCGACGGTCCGGGCCTCCTCGAACAGCATCTCCAGCAGGTCCCGCCCCGTGCGGAACAGGCCCCGAATGGCGTCGGAGAACTTGGTGAAGGTCTCCCGCACCTTGGGGTCGCTCGGGTCGTACTTGCGGCGGAAGCTGCGCATCCGGTCGTTGATCTCGTGCATGATGCTGGTCAGTTCCGGGATGTCGACCCGGCCGACCTCCCGGAAGATCCGGCTGACCTGCGCGTTGACCTGGTCCAAGGCCTGGTTGCCGAAGCTCGCCAGGGCCTCGGTGTTGGCCATCATGGTCGGGTAGAGCTGGCGGGCGGCCTGCTCGGCCTGGGTCCGCTGCGCCGGGGTGAGCAGGGCGGTGCAGGAGAAGGTCTTCGGTTCCGCGGTGGCCAGCGCGGTGGTGATCGCCGCGTCGGCGGCGCCGGCGGGCGGGTCGGCCGGGCCGCCGACGATGCTGCCGAAGTCGATCTGGAGTCCCTCGGTCATGGCGTGGGGTCCCTTCACTTGCAGGTGGTGGTGTCCTTCATGCAGCTGAGCAGCGCGAGAGTCACGTCGGCGGCGGGGGCGGGAGCGGCCCGGATCTGGTCGGCGAGCCCGATGTCGGGGAAGTCGGTGACGTCGTTCGCGCCGACCTGCACCGCCGAGCGGAAGCCGTACCGCTGCCAGGCGATGTCCTGGATCTTCGGGTCCTTGAGCGCGTCGATGAGCCGACCGGCGGCCGGGTCGAGGGCGAGCACCGGGTGGTCGCTGTAGATGGTCGGGTCGGGGTAGAGCACCCGGACGTTCTTCAGCAGGTTGGCGCTGCTGTCGCCGCTCTGCACCACCTGCTGGATGATCTGGTTCTCGTAGCCGGCGTACAGCGGGGCCTTGAACTCGCCGCCCTGGGTGAGCCATTCCCGGAAGCCCGAGTCGGAACTGCGGGACTGCAGGCCCTGCGCGTCGTGCAGCGCGCGCATGGTGGGCAGGGCCCGGCGCGCCTGGGCGAGGCTCGGGGCGGAGAACCCGTCGGCGGTGGCGATGATGTTGAGCTGGAGCTGCGCCAGGGTGAATCCGCTGTTGGACTTGGCGGGATCGGTGCTGGCCACGGTGATCGGGCCGCGCAGGTCGGCCGCGCCGATCGCCTCCCAGGTGCCGCGCTTGACGACGTGGTCGAGGAGCAGGCGCTTCATGTCGACCACGAAGTACCGGTCGCCGCGGCGCTGCACGATGCCCTTGCGCAGGAGCGCGTCGGTGCCGCGCGGTCCGGCGTAGATGACTTCGGGCGACTGGAGCAGGTTCTCCGCCCGGTAGTCCGGGAAGGCCCCGGCGTGCTGCGCCTCGAAGACGCTCTGGGCGCTGGCGCTGGAGGGCCAGAGGCAGTCCAGCTTGCGGGCCTTGATCTCGTCGGTGCTCAGCTGCACCTGATCGTAGGAGCCCAGCGGCTGGAAGGCGACCGTCAGCCGGTAGTCCTCGCGCAGGATCCGCTTGACCTCGCCGTCGGCCATCAGTTCGGACTTCTCGGAGCCGCCCACACAGGTGACGGTGGTGGGTGGGCCGGCGGTCGCCGGGGTGCCCGCGGAGCGGCGCCAGAGCACCGCCGCGACGACACAGACGGCGATCACCGTGACCAGCCCGATCAGGAACCGGGCGCTGGGCAGTCTCAACGTGACTCCTTATCGGCCCAGGTCGGGCAGGCTGGGTGGGGCGACGGTGTCCAGGTTGGCGGTGTACTGCGCGATGTCGCCCTGGTTGACCAGCCGGACGCTGTCCAGGGCGAAGTCGGCGAAGCGCCGGAACGCGGCTTCGCCGTTGCGGCGCAGCATCTCCGGATCGTGGTAGAGCACCGGCTGGCGCTGGATGTCGAGATACTGGCGTACCACGCCGTCGAGGCTGCGCAGATGGCCGCCGACCTGGGCGGCGGTGGAGTAGAGGCTGTCCGGTGAGCGGTCGCGGACCCGCTCGAACAGCTCGGGGACGTACCGGCAGGCGTCGTCCAGGGCGCGGCGGGCCGCCGGGCTGCGCACGTCCCGGGCGAGTCGCTCGACGCCGCGCAGCACGCGCAGCGCCTCGCCCACCCGGTCGTCGGCCTCGTCGGCGTAGCTGTCGCTGGCCACCGTGGCGGCGGAGCGGTCGTCGAGCATCAGGTAGAGCCCGAGCGCGACGGCGGCGGCGAGCAGCGGCGCCCAGAGCAGGCTTCCGGTGAGGGCGAAGACCAGCGCGAAGGCGCCGACCGCGGTGGCCAGGGCGACGGGCGCGGCCAGCCGGCGCCTCACTTGTACCCCGCCGCCTGCCGCAGGGCCGCCACCAGGTCGTCCTGTCGGACGAAGGTGCCGTTGGTGGCGTCGGCGACCTCCTGGAGCTGGGTGGGGTCGGCGCCGCGGCCGAAGGCGATGGCGACGACCGGCACGCCGGCCGACCGTAGCGCGGCCAGCGCCTTCCCGCGCCGCTTGCTGTCGGACTGGCCGTCGGTCATCAGCACGACCAGCCGCTTGCGGTCGTCGGGCTGCGGCCGGGCCAGTTCGTCGGCGGCGCGGAGCAGGCAGGCGTACATGTCGGTGCCGCCGTCGGGCCGGTAGCCGGTGACCTTGCGGACCAGGTCGCGCAGTGCGGCGGGGTCGTTGCCCGGCACGGTCCACGGGCTGCCGCCGGTGAGGTCGCCGTTGAAGATGCTGACGGTCGTGGTGTCCTTCGGGTGGGTCTGCAGGAAGTTCAGGGCGGCCTGCTCGGGGTCGAAGATCTGCCCGGCGGCGGCCTGGATGCCGGTCCACCCGTCGTTGTCGCCCATCGAACCGCTGCCGTCGAGGCAGTAGTAGACGGCGACCGGCCGGCGGTAGCGGGTCTGGTAGCGGTCCAGCGCGGCCTGGATGACCGGGGCGGACGGGAACTGGATTGCCTGCTCGTTGATGGTGCCCTGGATGCCCCAGGCCGGGTTGAACACGGCCGGGTCGGGTTTGTCGAGGGTGAGCCCGACGCCGGCGGCGGGGCGGCGGCCCAGCTTGAGCAGCGCCGCCTGCGCACCGGGGTCCTTGAGCAGGTGGTTCTGCAGCTCGGTGAAGATCCGGTGGGCGTCGTCGTTGCCGTCTTGCGGCAGGAAGCCCAGCGGCGCGTCGCTGACCGCGAGGGAACCCCGCGGGTACGCCACCAGCAGCGGTTCCCGGCCAGCCTTGACCAGCTCGATGTTCTTCTCGATGACCAGGTCCTCGTAGGTGAACATGGCCCGGCACTGGTCCGGGCGGGCGAGGCACTCGGTCATCAGCGTGCCGGTCGAGGGCGGGGTCTGGTCCATCGCCTTGACGAACCGGGTGACGCCCTGCTCGACGGCGGGCGAGTCGAGCTGCTGCTGGGTGAGCGGGGTGCCCGGGCCGTTGCCGGCGAAGTGGTTCAGGAAACCGAAGAGCACCGTGGCGCCGGAGTTGGACTGGGTGGGGTTGGTGATCCACACCCTGGTCCGCCCCGATTCGACGGCCTGCAGGATGTCGGCGATCGGCACGTCGGAGCGGCCGGCGAAGCCGAGTTTGTCCATTTCGGAGCGCCAGGCGGCGAAGACGACCGGGGTGAGGAACATCGGCTGCACGTCGCGCAGCGCGCTGGCCCGGTCGCCCAGTTGCAGGAAGACGCTGGAGGCGAACCAGTACGCGTCGAAGTCGGCGCCGCCGGAGGTGAGCATCCGAGCCTGGTCCACCGAGCCCTTGAAGGTGACCTCGCACCGGTAGTGCCGCTCGGCGCACCACGGCTTCACGACCGTGTCGACGACGGCCTGCTGTTCACTGCCGGCGACCATGCGCAAGGTGCCGGTGGCCGGCCCGTCGGTCCGCCGCGTCGTCGGCCCGTCCGTCGTACAGCCGGTGATCAGCACCAGCACCGCCACAGCCAGCGCCGTGAGTCTCTTGGCCCGCACCTGCACCCCGCTCCTGTCCGGTGGAAATCCGCATCCGGGCGGATCGAGGTCGTTGGTAGCACCGGCAAACCAACGGGACGGCCAACCTTGGGTGAACTCCAGGTGTCATGATCGTTTGTCGCGGATCACCGTCGGCCCGTCGTGAGGAACGGCCCCGATCGGGTAGGAGAGGTTGGTGGCATGGCCCGGACGAGGGCGTGGAAACGCTTCCGGGCACCCCGACGACGGGAGATGAGGCTTTCATGGCCGCGAACGGCGTTCCGACCATCGCACTCAACGACGGCAACACCGTCCCGCAGCTCGGCTTCGGGGTCTTCCAGATCCCGCCGCAGGAGACCGCGCAGGCCGTCGGCACGGCCCTGGAGGTCGGCTACCGGCACATCGACACCGCCCAGATGTATGGCAACGAGGCCGAGGTTGGACAGGCGGTCCGCACCTCCGGGCTGGGCCGCGGCGAGGTCTTCGTCACCAGCAAGCTCAGCAACGGCTTCCACCGCCCCGACGACGCCCGCAAGGCGTTCGAGTCGACGTTGCAGGCGCTCAAGTTCGACTACCTCGACCTGTTCCTCATCCACTGGCCGCTCCCCACGCGGTACGACGGGGACTTCGTCTCGACGTGGCAGGTGCTGGAGGAGCTTCAGCGCGACGGCCGGGCGAGGTCGATCGGCGTGTCGAACTTCCAGGTGGCGCACCTGGAGCGGCTGGCCGCCGAGGCGCAGGTGATGCCGGCGGTGAACCAGATCGAGGCGCACCCGTACTTCGGCAACGAGGAGGTCCGCGCGTACGACCAGGCGCACAACTTCATCACCGAGGCGTGGTCCCCGATCGGCCAGGGCAAGGTGCTGGACGACCCGACGATCATCGACATCGCCGAGGAGATGGGCCGCTCCCCGGCTCAGGTGGTGCTGCGCTGGCACATCCAGCGCGGCGACGTGGTCTTCCCGAAGTCGACCACCCCGAAGCGGATCGAGGAGAACTTCCGGATCTTCGACTTCGAGCTGGACGCGGCCACGATGGACCGGATCGGCAGCCTGGGCCAGGGCGAGGCCGGCCGGCAGGGGCCGAACCCGGACACCTTCGACTATCTGCCGAGCTGAGCGACGGCGAACCGGACCCATTCGGGCCCCGTCGTTTGCCCGGGGGTAGTTCTTACGAGACTGCTACCGCGCGCTTGCCGGTCTGGTTCGGGGCCCGTGGGGCGGGTTGGGATCGGGATACCTCTGTCCTTCCATGAACGGGGACCCGATGCGACCGTCCACTCTGCTTCGATCACTCGGTGCCGCCGCGCTCGCGGGAGCACTGCTCACCGTCACCCCCATCGCCGCAGGCGCCGCGCCCGGCGGCCGACCCGGCAAGCCCAGCCCGAGCGCCACCGCGAGCCCGAGCCCCACCGCGAGCCCAACTGGAAGCCCCACCCCCACACCAAGCAGCACCAGCGCCCTCATGCCTGTGGTGTCGGGCGGCACGGTGACCCCGTCGACCATCACCGCCGGGCAGCTTGCCACCCAGACCGTCATGCTCTCCGGCCCGGCACCGGCGGGCGGGATCTGGGTCTGGCTCTACGCGGACGTGGTCTACACAAGTTTCGTGGGGAGCAGGGTCTACGTGCCGCCAGGGCACAGCAGCGTCAGCTTCCCGATCCGGCTCGCCGCGAACGTGGCACAGACACAGGTCAGGGCCCTCCACGCCCAGGCACCGGGGCAGAACCTCGTCCCCGCGGGGACGGTCACCGTCGTACCGGCCGATCCGACGGTGCAGGGGGTCAAGGACCTGCGGTTCGACCGGCGGGTCGTCATCGAGGGACAGACCGTGACCGGGACGGTGGAGCTGACCGCGCCGGCGATGGCGGGTGGCCTCAACGTCGACCTCTGGTCGAACAGCGCGTACGGCGGAGTTCGGGTGGTGGTGCCGCCGCTGGTCGTCGTGCCCGAGGGAGCCACCACGGTCAGCTTCACCGTGCCCGTCTACGGCGACGGCGTACCGAGCGAGGGGAACCCCGGCGCGTACCTGGGCGGCACTCGCGACAGCACACCGGTCGCCGCGGTGCCGCCGGCCTTCGCCGTCGGACCCAGCTTCGTCAAGGTCGGCCGCACCGTCACCGGCGTGGTGGGCATCGGCCCCGCCTCGAACCCGGACGGCACCCGGGTAGGGCTCACCGTCGACCTGGCCGGGGTGAGCGTCCCCACCACGGTCGAGATCCCGGCGGGCAGCCCGGGGGCGGTCTTCCCGATCACCGGGGCGGCCGACCTGTCACCGTCCGCGATCGGCACCCTCACCGCCACCTGGAACGGGCAGAGCGCCACCCGCTCCTTCGTCACCGGCTAGTGACGCGCGACGTGCGCTCGCCGATCCGGCGGAAGGCTGCCTGGGTCGGCGAGCCCGGCTCGGGCACGTAGACGATGAGCCGCTGGTCGGTCTCCGGGACCTGCAGCACCCGGCACTCGAACTCCAGCGGGCCCAGCTCCGGATGGGCCACCCGCTTGACGGTGGGGCGCCGCTCCCCCACCTCGTGCTCGGCCCAGAGCGCCGCGAACCGCGGCGACGTCCCCAGCAGCTCGGTGACCAGCCCGGCGATCGCCGGGTCGGTCGGGTAACGGCCGTACGCGGCCCGCAGGTCGGCCATCGTGGTACGGGCGAAGCGCAGCGTCTCCGGGTCGGTCCAGTGCGACTCCGGGACCTCCCGGCCGAACATCCAGCGGATCATGTTGCGTTCGTCGGCCGGCACCGCCGACAGCTCGCCGACGAACCAGGTGGCCAGCCGGTTCCACGCCAGCACCTCGTACGCGGCGTCGACCAGGTACGCGGGCGTCTCCGTCATCGCGTCCAGCAGATGCCGCAGCCCCGGCGGCACCTGCCGGCTCGGCCCGGTCAGTTCCGGCGGGCTCTCCCCGGCGATCCGGAACAGGTACGCCCGCTCGTCGCGGCCGAGCAGCAGCGCCCGGGCCAGCGCGGCGAGCACCTGCCGGGACGGGTGCGGGCCCCGGCCCTGCTCCAGCCGGATGTAGTAGTCGATGGACATGCCGGCGAGCTGGGCGACCTCCTGCCGGCGCAGGCCCGGCGTGCGGCGGCGTACCCCCTCGGGCAGGCCGACCTCGGCGGGGCGCAACCGGGCGCGGCGGGTGCGCAGGAAGTCGGCCAGCTCATCGCGGCGCAGGCTTGTCATGCCTCAAGCCTGCCGCAACCCCGGCCGCCGAGGGTGGTACCGCCGGTACCAGCCCCGGCGGGCCTCTCCCGGCCGGCCCGTCTCACCGGCAGCCTCGGTGCCATGACGACGACGATCGCCCTGATCACCGGGGCCAACAAGGGAATCGGGCTGGCCACCGCCCGGCAGTTCGGCGCGCGCGGGTGGACCGTGCTGGTCGGCGCGCGGGACGCCGCGCGGGGCCGGGAAGCGGAACGGACGCTGCGCGCCGAGGGAGCGGACGCCCGGTTCGTGCCACTTGACGTCACTGACGAGGTGTCGGTCGCCGCCGCGGCCGAGCTGGTCGAGCAGGAGTACGGCCACCTGGATGTGCTGGTCAACAACGCTGGCATCATCCGCTCCGACGGGTCGGCGCTGCCCAGCGAGACCACCCTCGCCACGCTGCGCGAGGTGTACGAGACGAACGTGTTCGGGGTGGTAGCGGTGACCAACGCGTTCCTGCCGCTGCTGCACAAGGCCCCCGCCGCGCGGATCGTGAACGTCTCCAGCGAGGTCGGCTCCATCGCGGTGATGACCGACCCGCAGGGCGCCCTGTTCGAGCTGACGTCGGTGCCGTACCCGTCGTCGAAGGCGGCGCTGAACATGGTCACCGCGATGTACGCCAAGGAGCTGCGGGACACCGCGATCAAGGTGAACGCGGCCAACCCCGGCTACTGCGCCACCGACCTCAACCACCACTCCGGCTTCCGTACCGCGGAGCAGGGTGCGGAGGTGAGCGTGCACCTGGCGACGCTGCCGGCGGACGGGCCGAGCGGGCTGCTGTGGGGTTTTCAGATGGACGCCGGCGGCGGCTACGGGGTGCTGCCGTGGTGACCTTTCGGCTGCCGCCGTGGCGCGGGCTTGACTTCGAGCGCGCTCGAAGGTCGAGGGTGGTCGGCGACGGCGCTCATCCCACGGGGAGGGATCCATGAGATATCGCACGATCGGCACCGACCCGGCCACCCGCCGCGAGGTCAGCGTGCTCAGCCTCGGCGCGATGCTGTTCGGCACCGCCACCGACGAGGCCACCGCGTACGCCATCCTCGACCGCTACGTCGAGGCCGGCGGCACGTTCATCGATACCTCGGACAATTACGCGTTCTGGCAGAACGGGGGCCAGGGCGGGGAGAGCGAGGAACTGCTCGGCCGCTGGCGGCGCAGCCGGGGCGTGGGCGCCGAGGTGTTCATCGCCACCAAGCTCGGCGCGCGGCCCCTGGCCCCGGGGACCAGCTATGTGGACAACCCGGAGGGGCTGTCGGCGAAGGTGATCCGCGAGTCGGCGGAGCGGAGCCGGGAGCGGCTCGGCGTGGACCGGCTCGACCTGCTCTACGCGCACATCGAGGACCGGACGGTGCCCTTGCGGGAGACCGTGGAGGGTTTCGCGGAGCTAATCGGCGAGGGCACCGTCGGGCTGCTGGGCGCGAGTAACCACCGCGCCTGGCGGGTGGAGCGGGCCCGGAGCATCGCCGCCGCGGCCGGCCTGCCCGGGTACGAGGTGCTCCAGTATCACCGCAGCTACCTGCCCCCGCGGCTGGACCTGCCCAGCGAGCTGGACCCGGACGGCGACGTCGGCTGGGTCGGCCCCGACCTGGCCAGCTATCTGCGGGCCGAGCCGCAGCTCGCCCTGGTCGCGTACTCGCCGCTGCTCAAGGGCGCGTACGCCCGGCCCGACCGGTTGGGCGTCGAGTACGACCTGCCGAGCACCCCGGCCCGGCTGGCCGCGCTGCGCGCCGTGGCAGCGGAGACGGGCGCCACGGTCAACCAGGTGGT
Source organism: Micromonospora sp. NPDC006431 (assembly GCF_042870725.1). Taxonomy (NCBI): domain Bacteria; kingdom Bacillati; phylum Actinomycetota; class Actinomycetes; order Micromonosporales; family Micromonosporaceae; genus Micromonospora; species Micromonospora sp. NPDC006431. The sequence continues at coordinate 135,159 of NZ_JBIAHQ010000004.1, read as the reverse complement.
CCTGGCCTGGCTGATGGGCGGTGACATTCCGGCGATCGCCCTGGTCGGCGCGTCCTCGGTGGCGCAGCTGGACGAGAGTCTCGCCGCGGTCGACCTGGCGCTGACCGCGGAGCAGCGGGCGAGGCTGGACGCGGCCCGGTGACGGATGCCCTGGTCGGTCACACCGCCGAGTGCCGACCAGGGCCCGCAGTTCCACCGTTCGGCCGGGCCAGCGCGGCCGTCCGCGCGGCCCGGCCACCCTCCCCGGCACGCCAGGTCCGCCACCTGTGCGTGGCCGGGGCCGTACCGTCGCGGAAGCCGGCGACATGGGTCTGACTGACGGGACAGTCAGGCAGCGAGATTGGTTCGTATTGCCGTGGGGTGCAGATCGCGATCGTTGAATACTGTAAGCGACCGGAGGACCGACGCCGCGCGGCTGTAGGCAGCGACGCCGATGGCGCGAGCACCAACAGGAACGGATACCTCGCATCCCATGAGCACCTACCGGCGGACCCCGGTCGCGGTGGCGCTGCCCGCGTACAACGAGGTGGCCAGGGGGCGGGCACGGGTCGCCCAGACCCGGCCGGTGGACCGGCCCGTCGTGGCGCCGAACAACCGCTCCAACGACACCGCCGCCATCGCCGGCCGCGCCGCAGCAGAGGTGTGGCACCGGCCCCACCCGACCCCGCACCGCCTGGGCCGGCACCGCCGGCCTGCCCGGGAGCGCCATCGCGGCGCCGGGCGGCGCGACGCGGGGCACTCGGTGAGGAGAAACGCGGCTGCGGCCCGTGGTAGCGCCAAGGTGCCTGGGCGGCTCATCGTGCTGGTTCCTGCGCACAACGAAGCCCAGGGGATCAGCCAAGCGGTCACCGCGCTGTTGCGGCAGACGTACCAGCCCACACAGGTTGTGGTCATCGCCGACAACTGTCGGGACGAAACGGCGAGACTGGCCGCACAGGCCGGTGCCCGCGTCTTCACGACGTACGAGAACCGACACAAAAAAGCGGGCGCGCTGAATCAGGTTCTTGCCCAACTGCTTCCGCAGCTGGCGAGTGACGACTTCGTGATGGTGGTGGACGCTGATTCGGTCCTGGACCCGCACTTCCTGACGCACGCGGTGGCGAAGCTCAGCGCAGACCGACGGCTGGGTGCCGTAGGGGGCGTGTTCCGGGGCAGCAGCGGCAGCGGGTTCGTCGGCCACCTGCAACGCAACGAGTACATGCGGTACGCCCGGGACCTGGCCCGATTGAACGGGAAGTGCCTGGTGGTCACCGGGACCGCTGCGGTCTTCCGGGCAGGCACCCTGAAGGAAATCTCCGCGGCGAGACTCAGTGGCAAGCTCCCCACGGGCGACGGAATAGGTGGCGTCTACGACACCACCGTCCTGACCGAGGACAATGAGATGACCTTCGCCCTGCGCCATCTCGGCTACACGGTCCTCTCCCCCAAGGAATGTTCACTGGTCACCGAGGTCATGGGCACCTGGGGCGACCTCTGGAGGCAGCGCCTGCGCTGGAAGCGGGGGGCCGTCGAAAACTGCTTTCAGTACGGACTCACGCGTGTGACGTGGCGGTACTGGGGCAGGCAGTTGATGACGCTCCTCGGGGTGCTCGTCACCTTCGCGTATCTGGGATCCCTCGTGTACACCGTGGTCGCCTACGGGGGAATCCACATCCAGCCGTTCTGGCTGGCAATTTCCAGCATCTTTGTCGTCGAGCGGGTGGTGACCGTCCGTTATCGCGGCTGGAAGTACATGCTCGCTTCGGCAACGATGTACGAGTTGGTCCTTGACCTCTTTCTGCAATTCGTCCACGCCAAGGCATACGCAGATGCCATTCTGCGTCGAGAAAGGAACTGGTAACCAGAGATGTACAACAACGTGACTGCCCCTGCGGCTGCTGGTGCAGCTACTTCTGGTGGACTCGCCGTCACCGGAGCCAGCACCGTCTGGGTCGTGCTGGCAGGGTTCGCCATGGTGGCTGTCGGGTCCGCGCTGATGCGGATCGCTCCGAAGCTTCGCCGGTCTCGGTGACGCTACCGCGACACTGACCCGACCGGTCCGGCCGACCCCGGCGGCGCAACGACGCGTCGCCGGGGTCGGCTGTCTCTCAGCCGCCGACGCCGTCACTTCTCGGTCTTGCCGGTCAGGTCGATCCGCCAGTCGTGGGAGCGGATCAGGTGCCCCGGCGGGTATTCGAACTCGGTCTCGCCGAGCAGCGTGAAACCGGCCTTGCGGCAGACCGCGTTCGAGGCCGGGTTCTCGACCGACGGGTAGGCGTGCGCCCAGCGTCGGCTCCCCTCGGCGCGGGCCGCGTCCAGCGTCGCGAGCACCGCCGCGGTGGCCAGCCCTCTCGCCTGGTATGCCGGCAGCACCGCCCAGCCCAACTCCCAGACCTGCTCGCCGCGCCAGGCGCGCTCCCAGTAACCGACGCTGCCCACCTTGGTCCCGTCCGGCAGCCCGATGGTGAACATGCAACCGGGACCGGTGCCACCCGACCGCGCGTAGCGGGCGTTGCGGCTCACGACCTGCTCGTCGGTCTCCGGCCCGCCCGTGTGCCGCCGCACCTCCGGCGAGTTGAGCTGCCGCAACAGGTCCAGGTCGCCCTCGATCCACGGCTGGATGCGCACGTCGGCCATGCCGCCCCCTCGTCTCCGGCGCCATTGAAGCAGCCGCCACCGGCACTCCGGGCCGCGTTCGGCGGCTCCGCCAGATCCGATCTGGCGGCTGCCGGCCGGCGTCTCGCGCCTGACGGGTGAGGCCCGACGGAGCCGGGGAGGAAGCATGGCGCCGCTACAGCTCGCCGTGATCATCGGCAGTACCCGCGAGGGGCGGATGGGCGACCGGATCGGTCGCTGGTTCGTCGACCAGGCGCGGCAGCGCGACGACATGACGGTGTCCGTCGTCGACCTCGCCACGTACGACTTCCCCGCCAGCTACCCCGCTGAGCCGACGGCCACCATGCGGTCGTTCGCCGAGGAGGTGAGCCGGGCGGAGGCGTTCGTCGTGGTCACCCCCGAGTACAACCACAGCTTCCCGGCCTCGTTGAAACAGGCGATCGACTACGCGTACGACGAGTGGCAGGCCAAGCCGGTCGGCTTCGTGTCGTATGGCTGCCGTTCGGTCGGCCTGCACGCGGTCGACCAGCTCCGGACGGTCTTCACCGCCCTGCACGCCGTGACGGTGCGCGACTTCGTCGGTGTCGACCTGCTCGGTGGTGAGTCGACGCCGCAGGTCGAGGACCAGCTGCGCCAGGACGCCCGGGTGCTGCTCGACGAGCTCTGCTGGTGGGGGCTGGCGCTGCGCGACGGCCGGGCGGCGCGCCCGTACGTCTCCTGATTGTCGAAGGAAGGTAGTGATCATGAGTAAACGGAACACCGGTCTGGCTGTCGAGGCCGACGGGCTGGTCCGCTCGTTCAGCGCGACCCGCGCGCTCGACGGCCTGGACCTTCAGGTCCCGGCCGGCACCGTCTACGGGCTGCTCGGCCCGAACGGTGCCGGCAAGACCACGGCGGTGCGGGTGCTGGCGACGCTGTTGCGCCCCGACGGCGGGCGGGCGCGGGTGTTCGGCCACGACGTGGTGACCGAGGCTGACGCGGTGCGCGCCCGGGTCAGCCTGACCGGCCAGTACGCGTCGCTGGACGAGGACCTGACCGGATCGGAGAACCTGGTCCTGCTGGGCCGCCTGCTCGGGCTGCCCAAGCCGGCCGCCCGGGCGCGAGCGGAGAGCCTGCTCGCCGCGTTCGGTCTGACAGAGGCGGCGGGCCGGCAGGTGAAGAAGTACTCGGGCGGGATGCGGCGGCGGATCGACATCGCGGCGAGCATCCTGAGCACCCCGGACCTGCTCTTCCTGGACGAGCCGACGACGGGGCTGGACCCGCGCAGCCGCAACCAGGTGTGGGAGATCGTCCGGGCGGTGGTGGCGCACGGCACGACGGTGCTGCTGACCACGCAGTACCTGGACGAGGCCGACCAGCTCGCCGGTCGGATCGCGGTTGTCGACCACGGCAAGGTGATCGCCGAGGGCACCCCGGGCGAGCTGAAGTCGTCGGTCGGCTCCGGCACCATCCATCTGCGGCTGCGCGATGCGGGCCAGCGGCCGGAGGCCGAGAAGGTGCTCCAGGCGGCGCTCGGCGTGCCGGTGCAGCTCGAACCGGATCCGGTGGCCATGACGGCCCGGGTCGGTGAGGAGGGCAGCGACCTCGAGGCCAGCGAGCAGGCTGCTCGGGCGCTCGGGGAGCTGGCCCGCGCGGGCATCGTCGTCGACGACTTCTCCCTCGGCCAGCCGAGCCTGGACGAGGTGTTCCTGGCCCTCACCGACCACCCCGCCGTCGGGGCCGACGAGCGGGACGACCAGCTGGAGGCAGCCCGATGAGCGACACCGCGACCACCACCGGGCGGGCGCCGTCCGTCTACGTGCCGTCCGCCGAGGCGTTGGCGACGGTCCTCGCGCCGGGTGCCCGGCCACCGCGGCCGAATGCCTTGTCGGCGTCGCTCACGTTCGGCTGGCGGGCGCTGTTGAAGATCAAGCACGTGCCGGAGCAGCTGTTCGACGTGACCGCGTTCCCGATCATCATGGTGCTGATGTTCACGTATCTGTTCGGCGGCGCCCTCGCCGGCAGCCCGCGGGACTACCTGCAGTTCTTCCTGCCCGGCATCATGGTGACCAGCGTCGTGATGATCACCATGTACACCGGGGTCGGCCTCAACAACGACATCGAGAAGGGCGTCTTCGACCGGATCCGGACGCTGCCGGTCTGGCGGCCGGCCGCACTGGTCGGCATGATCTTCGGGGACGTGCTGCGCTACATCCTCGCCGCGGTGGTCATCCTCGGCGTCGGGCTGGCGCTCGGCTTCCGGCCCGGCGGCGGGCTGCTCGGCGTGCTGGCGGGCATCGGCCTGCTGGTGGTCTTCTCGTTCGCGTTCTCCTGGGTCTGGACGTTCTTCGGCCTGGTGCTGCGCAGCGAGAAGTCGGTGATGGGGGTCAGCATGATGGTGCTGTTCCCGCTGACCTTCCTGAGCAACGTCTTCGTCAACCCGAGCACAATGCCGGGCTGGCTGCAGGCGTTCGTCAAGGTCAACCCGATCACCCACCTGGTGGCGTCGGTACGCGCGGCGATGGCCGGCTCGTCCGACGCGGCGAACACGATGTGGCTGCTGCTGTGGAGCGTCGGGTTCGTCGTGGTCTTCGGCTCGCTGACCATGTACCGCTACAACCGCCGCTGATCCTCCGCTCGACGACGGGCGCCCCGGCCGGGGCGCCCGTCGTCCGTCCTTTGCGGAGCCTTCGCGAGTAGCCACCTTTTTGTGGGTACTTGGCGGCGGCTGAGGGCGGGGCCAAGCTGGTCATGGGCGGTCGAGGGACCGCGGCGAAACGAGCCGGAGGTGGCGATGGTTCAGAACGCCGGTTGGGCGTTGGTGAGCTTCGCCAGGCGACGGTAGCCCCAGTCCGACAGGGGTGCCAGCGCCTCGGAGAGTTCGCGACCGAATGCGGTAAGGGAATATTCAGTCTTCAACGGCATCTCGTCGTGCACCTCCCGGTGCACCAGCCCATCGGCCTCCATCTCCCGAAGGGCCTGAGTCAGCACCTTCTCGGTGAGCCCGGGCAGGCTCCGGCGTAGCTCTCCGGGACGGCGCGGACCGGATTCCAGCAGCCAGAGCAGAATTGTCTTCCACTTGCCGTCGATCACGGCGATCGCGGCGGTCACTCCGCACACGTTCGGGTCCTGGGCACGACTGCGCGTCATCTCCGCCCCATTCGTCACTAGTTGTTGGTATCTGCCGATGAGGAGTTGAGGCATGTCCTCGGACACCGAAAAGTCTGTCACCGTGCTCGGCCTGGGTCCGATGGGACGCTCGCTGGCCGGTGCGTTCCTGCACGCCGGCGTGCGGACCACGATCTGGAACCGGACCCCGGGCCGGGGCCAGGCGCTGGTCGAGCGGGGTGCGGTTGTCGCCGAATCGGCGGAGGAGGCGGTCACCACGAGCGACTTGACCGTGGTCTGCGTGGTGAACTACGACGCCAGCGACGCCGTCCTCCGCCCGGCGGCGGTCACCGATGCGCTCAAGGCCCGGACGGTGGTGAACCTGACCGCCGACACGCCGGACCGGGCCCGGGACAGCGCCGACTGGGCGGCCACCCACGGCATCGGCTACCTGGACGGCGCGATCATGACACCGGCCACGACCGTCGGGACGCCGGCCGGGGTCTTCATCCACAGCGGCCCGAAGGAGCTCTACCAGCGGCACCGGCCAGTGCTGGACGCGCTCGGCGGCACCCACACCCACCTCGGCGAGGAGATCGGCCGGGCAGCGGCGTACGACATCGCGCTGCTCGACATCTTCTGGACCGCGATGGCCGGCTACGCCCACGCGCTGGCGGTGGCGCGGGCGGAGGGTGTCACCGCACGCGAGCTGGTGCCGTTCGCCAAGGGCATCGGCGCGATCATCCCGCCGCTCTTCGAGCAGTTCGCCGAGGACCTGGAGAACGGGACCTACTCCGGTGAGATCAACCCGATCACCTCGGCCGCGTCGTCGATGGCCCACATCGTCCACGCCTCCGAGGCCCACGGCATCGACGCGGGCGTGATGCGGGCGGCGGAAGGCCTGGCCCGCCGCACGATCGGGCTGGGCTACGGCACAGACGGATTCATCCGGATCGCCGAGGTCCTGGGGCGCCGCTGAGCCACCACCCCCGCTCGAGCACCGGCAGGCCGGCCTCCGGCAGTCCGCTGCTGGGGCTGGTAGCCATCTTCCGCGCGGGAGCGGAGCTAAAGGCGCCAGGGCAGGGGCTCCGGCGGGAGGTAGCGGCAGGAGCTGCCGGTGGAGACCGTGTCACGCAGGTGGGCCGCCAGCGCGGGGTGCCGGTCGTCGAGCCGGCGCAGGGTGTCGCGGATCCGGGCGGTCACCGCCTTGCGGGCCCTTTCGGCCTCGTCGCCGAGCCGGCGGCTGCGGCCGGCCAGCCCGGCTGCGGCGCGCAGCTCGTCCAGCAGCGCCGCGCGCTCGGCGTCGAGGGCGGCCACCTTCGCCTCGTCGCCGCGTGCGGCGGCCCGGTCGATCTCGTCGTCGAGCCGTTGCAGGTGGCGCCGGTAGCGGGCCTTGGCCTCGTCGTCGAGGACCGGGTCACCACCGAGGCGTCGGGCGGCCACCAGCTCCGGCCCGGCGGCGGGGTCGAGCAGCTCGACGGCGGGTACGTCGATGCCCGGGCGGCTCAGCAGCAGGCGCAGGTCGTGCAGGCCCTTGGCGTCGGGCAGGTGCACCACCGTGCCGGAGTACGCGAGCCGCCACACGGCCCCGTCACGCCGGAACTCGTAGTCCGGAACCGGAGCCGGGCCGGGCGCTGCCCGTGTGGCGGCAACCGTGGCGGATGGCTGCTCGGGTCCGGGTGCCGCCGGCACCAGAGCCTGCTCACCAAGGGGCCGGACCTCGGCCGCCGTCACCGGGGCGACGAAGCCGCCCGCGGGGGCGGGCACCTGGCCCGGTCCGGCCGACGCCGGGCCGCCCACCTCGACCGGTGCCGCCGCCGGGACGCCCAGCCGGTGCAGGACCTGCGCCATGCCGAGCGCTCGCGCCTCGGCCGCGGTGGCGGCGCGCAGCTCGGCGGCGGCCTCCGCGTCGCCCGCGCGACCCCGTCCGGTCAGGGCGTCCACCAGAGCGGCGCGGCTGATCAGCGACCAGGGTCGGGCGCCCATCCGGTCGGCGGCGGCGCGAGCCGCCTCGAACCCGGCGATCGCGTCGTCCCAGCGCTCCTGCGCGGCGTCGACGACGGCCAGCCAGTGGTCGACCGGGCCGCTGATGTCGCAGCCGAACAGGGCGGCCATCCACTGGCCGCGGTGCGGCGCGAGCGCCTGCCGGGCCTGCGCGCAGCGGTGCGGGTCGCGGGTCGCGGCGGCGGCCTGCGCGCGCAGGCGCAGCCACAGCGGGGACATCGGCCGGGCGTACGTGGTGCCGGCGGCTTCGATGCCGGCGGTCAGCTTCGCGGCTGTCTCGCCGTCGCCGCGCTCGGCGGCCGTGATCGCCCTGACGAGCTCCAGGTGGGAGCGGTCGGTCGGGTCCACCCCGTCGAGCAGGGTGTCGATCTCGTCGAACCGGCCCTGCAGCAGCAGCCGCGACCAGTGCAGTTGGTGGTTCATGAATCCGTGGTCGGCGTGCTCTCGTTCAGCGAGGTCGGCCTGCTCGGCGAGGAACTCGTCAGCCTGGGCGAAGTTGCCCCGGAAGCCGGCGATGATGCCGCCGTCGATGGCGGCCGCGATCTTGTAGCGGGCGACGTCGCCGTCCCGGCCGGCCGTGACGAAGGCGGTGAGCTCCTGGTGGTAGCGCGGGTCGTTGAGTTCGAGCAGCGCGACCCAGCGCAGCGAGGTCGCCCACAGCTCGGTCTCCCGGTCGCCGGTCCGGCGGGCCACGTCGCGGATCTCGGCGGTGAGCGCGGCCCGGTCGGCGGCGGTGCCGAGCCCCCAGGTGGTGTCGTGGCGGGCCCAGAGGCTGAAGGTGAGCGCCTCGTCGTCCTGGCCGCGCCGGGCGAGCGTCTCGGTGGCGGTGATGAGGTCGGCAACGACGGTGCTGAGCGGCATGCTGCCGTCGGGTTCGCCGATGAACCGCCGGTACGCCTCGCGCAGCAGCTCCTCGGCGTCGGTCAGGCGGCCGGTGAAGGTCTGGTGCCGGTGGACGCTGAGCGCGACCCGGGCCAGCACCGCCGGCTCGTCGAGGGTGAGCGCGAGCGCCGCGGCGTCGGTGAGCAGCCGCTGGGCCTCGGCACCGACGATGTGGAGCAGCAGTTGGGCGAGCTCCACCATGATCTTGACTCGCTGCGCCGGCTGCTCGGTCACCTCCAGGGCGCGGCGGAAGTGCAGCGCCGACTCCTCCACCGCCAGTCGGCCACCCGCGTCGCGGGCGGCGGCGACGAGCAGGTCGGCGGCCCGGGACGGGTCGAGGTCGGTGCCGGCGAGCCAGGCGTGGCGGGCCAGGTCGGCGGGGATGAGCCGCTCGGCGAGCGCCGCCGAATGGTCGACGGCCCGGACGACGGTGGCGTGCCGGGCGCGCCGGTCGTCGTCGGGCAGCCCGTCGTAGAGGGTTTCCCGGACCAGGTCATGGGCGAAGGCGAACCGGCCGCCGCCGCGGGAGATCACGAGCCGGGCGGTCACCGCGCGGTCGAGCAGCCGGTCGACCTGCGCCGCCGGGGTGGGTACGCAGGCGGCGAGGACCTGGCGGTGGAAGTGGCGGCCGAGCACGGCGGCGACGGTGAGCGCCTCGACCACCGGGGCGGGCAGTTGGGCCAGCCGCCGCCGCACGGCCTCCCGGACGCCGGGAGCGATGGTGCTGACCTGGCCGTCGGCGCGCCACAGCCGGGCGGTCTGCTCGACGAAGAACGGGTTGCCGCCGGTGCGCCGGTGCACCTCGTCGACGAGGTCGGCGTCGGGCTCGGAACCCGCCGTGCGGGTCATCAGCGCGGCCACCTCGTCGCGGGACAGGCCGGTGAGGGTGATGGTGGTGGCCTTCGCGGTCAGCGGCATCAGCAGCGGGCGCAGCCGGTGGTCGCCGGACTCGACCTCCGCGTCGCGGTAGGTGCCGATCAGCAGCAGCCGTTCGAACCAGGTGTGCTGGGTGGCGAACTGCAGCAGCCGCATCGACGCGGCATCGGCCCAGTGCAGGTCGTCGAGGACGACCACGACCGGCCGGCGCTGGGAGGCCGCGACCAGGGCGGTGGTCACCGCGTCGTGCAGTGCGAACTCCTCCTGGTCCCCGTCGTCCCCGACGTCGCCGCCACGACCGCCGGGTGTCTCGCCGAGCAGCACCGCGAGCCCGGGCTCGGCGGCGTCCCGGGCCAGGGCCCACTCGTCGGGCGAGCGGCGCAGGCCGCGCAGCACCTGCACCCACGGCCAGTAGCCGGGTGCGCTGTCGGAATCCCAGCAGGCGGCGCCGAGCACGAGCGCGCCGCGCCGCCGGGCCTGCTCTGCCGTCGCGGTCACCAGCGTGGTCTTGCCGATGCCGGGCTCGCCGGCGACCAGGACGAGGCCGCCGTGGCTCGCGGTCACCCGGTCGACTTCGGCGCGCAGCAGCCCGGCGGGGTGCTCCCGCCCGATGATCTCCTCGCCGAACCGCGGCTCCATGACGTTCCGACCGTAGCGGAACCCTCCGACACCGGGAGGGCACCCGGAGGATGACCGGGCAGCTTCGCCGCGGCGAATTTTCGTCGGACGGGTGACCCCGCCGGCCCGGATGGGGCCGGCGGGGTCACCGCACGTGGCGACTACCGGTGGCAGGACGCCGAGCCGGAGTCGGTGAAACCGCTGGTGCTGCCGGCGATCGGCACGAATCGCCAGTCGTAGCCGGTGGGCTTCAGGGTCAACTCCAGCGCCCCGAACGTGTCGCCCTGCGCGACCTCCAGGTTGGGGACCTGGTCGGGGGTGCCGTGGAAGCCGACGCCGCCGGTGCCGACGATGAACTCCCGCGGAGCGTCGCGCCGGGGATTGCCGTCGACGTCCTGCGGCGCGAACCGCTGGTAGCTGTGGTCGTGCCCGTTGAGGACCACGTCCACCCCGTACCGGTCGGCAAGCTCGTAGAGCGAATTGCTGTCGGGGTTGCCGTAGATCCCGCCGCGGAAGGTGCCGGTGTGCACCGGCTTGTGCCAGAGGGCCATCACGCACATGTTGTGGTGCCGTTGGAGGTCCTGCTCGAGCCAGGCGTACTGGGCCGAGCCGGGAGCGCAGGACACCACGCCGCACTCGCTGTTGAGCGCCACCACGTGCCAGCGGCCGATGTCGTACGAGTAGTAGCCCTTCTCCCGGTCGCCGGCCCGACCGTCCGGCGCGCCCACGCCGTTGAAGTAGTCGAAGTAGCCGTCGGCGCGGGCCCCCGGGTAGTAGGCCTGCCCGTACTCGTGGTTGCCGACGATCGGGTAGGTGATGTCCTTGACCGCGCCCCACGACTTGTCGTAGGAGGCGAGGAACGCGGGGAGGGTGCCGACGTCGTACTGGTTGTCGGCGAGGGTGAGCACGGCGTCGGGGTTCAGCGACCGCACCGTGTCGGCGACGGCGGCCTGCTGGCAGGTCGTGGGGGTGGTGCGGCTGGTCGCCGCGCAGGCGATGTCGCCCGCGGCCACGACGCGGGCCACGTCGGGACCGGCCATGGGGCGGTCGGGCCGGATCTGGCCGCGGTCGTAGGCGCCGGGTGCGATGGTCGGCGGTGGGGTCCGGAACGTGACGTTCTTCGTACTCGCGTTGCCGGCAGCGTCCGTGGCGGTGACGGCAAGGGTGTGCTCGCCGGCCGGGATGTTGCCGGCCGGGAACGAGCTGGGTACGGGGATGGTGCGACCGTCCAGCTTGGCGCTCACCGAGGCGACGGCGGAGACGCTGTCGGTCGCCGACACGGTGACCTCGATGCGGTCCCCGGTGACGGTGGTGCCGTCCGCGGGAGTGGTGGCGGTGACGACCGGCCCGCTGTTGTCGGTCAGGAACCGGACGACGGTGGCGGTGCCGGCCGAGGTCACGGTGAGTGCGTGCGGTCCGTCGGGCAACGGGCGGGTGTCCACGCTCGCGGCGACGCCGTGCGCCTGAGCGTCGTCAAGGGTGATGGCGAAGTTGGCGGTCACCTGCTCTTCGGTCGCGTTGCCGCCCGGGTAGCCGTCGCCGAGGGAAACCTTGCGGGTTGGCGGGACGGCGGGATCAGCGATGTCCGTACCGTCGAGCGTGGTGATCCGCACGTTGCGGACGGTGAAGTCGTCGTGGTTCGCGGTGAGGTCGGTGGGCGAGATCGAGCTGCCGGCGCGGATGGTGAGGGTGTTGGTTCCGGCGGTCAGGTAGCCGGCGGGAATCGGGATCTCGGCCGTGGCGTAGCCCAGGTAGTCCTTGTTGATCAGGGTCACGATCTTGCCGTTCACCCAGACCGAGTTCAGCAGTTTCTGGGATCCGCTCTGGATGCCCTCCCCCTCGAAGCGCAGGGTGGCGGGCAGGCTCGACACCCCGGCGGTGCTGAGCGGGCTGCCGTCCAGGTCCAGCGAGGGCAGGGGTGAGCCGGTGGCGTAGACGGTGGTGACGCCGCGGATGACGTCGCCGTCGTGGACGGAGGTGGCGGGCGTCGTGCCCTCTGCGTACGCCGGTCCGCCCAGCGCGCCGAGGAGAAGTCCGGTGATGGCGAAGGCCGTCAACGCCCGGCCGTGGGGGCGTCGCAGGATCATGTGTCCCTCCAAGCTTCGATCCGGCAGGCCGCGCGCGTACGGGCACAGCCCCGGGGCCTGGTCAGGCTAGGGATCGTGGCGATCTTGGAGGTGAACTCGGCGACAACACCGGTGGACGACCTGGATGCCGAACAGAAGCTCAACCAATCAGTTGAACGTTGCCCGGCGGAGCGCTATCGTCAACCATATGGTTGAGGATCCGGTGGGGATGGACGACGTGTTCCACGCCCTCGCGCACGGCGCGCGCCGCACCATGCTGCGCCGGCTCGCCGAGCGGGAGCTGACGGTCGGCGAGCTGGCCGAACCGCTGGCGATGTCCCTGGCTGCCGCCTCCAAGCACGTCCAGGTGCTGGAACGCGCCGGCCTGGTGAAACGGACGGTCACCGGCCGGCGGCACGTCTGCCGGCTGGAGCCCGCCCCGCTCGCCGCCGCCTCGGCCTGGCTGAACTTCTACCAGCGCCACTGGGCCGAGCGCCTCGACGCCCTGGAAGCGCTGTTCACCGACGAAGGGACCGACCAATGAGCACGGTCGTACGGCTGCACCGCGACATCCCCGCCCCACCCGACAAGGTCTACCGGGCCTGGCTCGACCCCGACCTGCTGCGCCGCTGGATGGCACCCGGCGGGCTGGAGGTGCTCCGCGCCGAGGTCGAGCCGCGAGTCGGCGGCCGGTACCGGATCTGGCACGCCGACGCCGGCACCGACGTCGGCGGCTTCGACTGCGAGCTGGTCGAGCTCGAGCAGGACCGGCGCATCGCCTGGCGGTGGGGGTTCGTCGGCCCGCAGCGCACCGACGCACCGCACTTCGACTCACTGCTCACCGTCACCCTCGACGGCAACCCGGACGGCGGGACCGCGCTCACCCTCGTACACGAGCGGTTGGCGGAGCTGGCGGCGGCGCTGCCGCAGGTGGCCGCGAACGTCGCGGGCGGCTGGGAGTCGGCGCTGGACAAGCTCGCGGAGGTGGCGGCGTGAAGCTCGTGGTGGTCGAGTGGATGAGCGTCCCTGATCAGCTTAGCGATCCTGAGTCGGATTGAGTTTCCGGGATCGTTTCCCACCGTGGTGGGGTCGCGTGGGCGTGGAGGTGGAATCCTGCGCCCAGTGCGGCTCCGCGTGGCCGGTGGCCGGCGGTGGTGGGTGTGCTGATCGTGTTCACGCTCTGGTGTCGGTGGGCTGCGCGGGGCAGCCTCCGGTCCGTTGGTGCGTGTCCCTCCGGACGCTTACCCGCCTGACCCTGAGGCCGGGTAGGGGAGGGTGCCCCGCGTCGCCTGGGCGCGGGGCGTGAGGTGCGGTGCCAGGTGGGGCCGGTCTTCGACCGGTCCCTCCGGCTGGCATTGGAGCTCGGGGTGACGACCGCGCTGGCTTCGAGATCGTCGACGACCGTGCGGATCACCATGGCGCCGCTGGTCTTGTCGGTGACGGTCTTGCCCTGGTGGGTGAGGCCACGGGCGGCGATGCGCCGCCATGCTCCGTGGTCGCGGTCGCCCTGCCAGCGGCAGGACTGGTCGGGGCAGATGGCCCATTTCCATCCCGCGACGGTCCGCTTGTCGGGGGCTTTGCGGTGCTGTAGCGGGGTCAAACATTGGGGGCAGTGCTTGGAGGTGTTGCGGGCGGGGACGGTGACCACGGCGATACCGTGCTCGGCGGCGAGGTGCCGCATCCGGTCGGTGATCTTTCCGCGTACCTGCTGGGACAGGCGCGTGTTCAGGCTGTGCCCCATGCCCTTGGCTTCCATCGACCGCAGGTCTTCCAGGTAGATCGCCGTCGCCCGGGCGGCGATCGCCTGGTCGACGGCCCAGCGGGCGGCAGCCCACGCGAGCGCGTCGTTCAAGTTTTGGCGGCGGGTGGACACGTGGCGGATCTCGCCGGCCAGCACCTCGTGTTTCGCGCTCAGCTGCTCGTCGGGGCGGCCGCCGAGCAGCCGCAGATACTGGTCGGCCTTCGCATGCAGCCGCTCACTGTGGCGGCGCAGGCGATGCTGCTTGGCCAGGACCCCGGCGGCCCGGAACTGTCCACCAGCCCCCAACGCCGTGATCCGCCCATCCTTTCCCAGTCGCAGGGCGCCCGCGCTGAGGAGAGTGTTGAGGCCCCAATCCACGCCAAGCGCCACCGAGTGACCGGTAGCCCGAGCCTTCGGCACGACGTGCGTGTACGCCATGTCGGCACGCACCGTCCCGTCGGTGAGGCGGAGGGTGGGCAGGTGCAGCACCGCCGCGGCGGGAACCGTGGACGGCAGCCTGATAGGGCACTCGACCCACGTCCAGTCCCGATACGTCTGCGGATCCGGACGGGTGGGCAACTGCAGCCGCAGCAGCGCCCTGCCCGGGTCAGTGTCGCAACGCTCGATGATGGCCTGCTGCCGATCACACGCGGCCAACAACAACATCCGCGGAATCCTCGGGACACCTTCGAGTTCGAACACGTCCACCGGCAGCCGGCCGTTGACCTTGGCGAACGCGGCGGCCTGCCGGGTCCGGGACTTGATGATGTTCGACGGCAGATGCTGCCCGCCGGGGATCGAGGACCGCACCTGATCCCACTCGCCGGGGGTGCGCTTGCGCGGATCGGCCGGCCACGACGACAGGACCCCGGCCGTCACATCGGCACGCTACTTCACCGAACGCAGCGCACGCCCCGCCTGCTCCAGGGCCATCCGCACGATCCGGTCATTGACCCTCACACCTGCCGGGGTGGTCGCAGTCCAGCCCAAACGTCGTAACGCCATCCACGCGTGCGACGGCAACCGCCGTCCACCCGCATCCACCCCGGCCGCCAGTACCTCCACAGCTCCGCTGTTCCAATGCTCGCTGATCAGCGCGGCCGCCATGCCCGCCACCAGATCAGCACACCAACCAACCCGCTCCGCCAGCACCGCCCGAGACAGCACCTCACCGGTCGCCTCATCCACCCCCACGCGGAGCAATGCGCGGGCGCACGCGGTCCGGGCAGCCTCACCCTCGGCCAGCCGCAGCTTCCCGCTCACCGACTCAACGCCTCAACACCCATCCAGAAACACCGGCCCTCACCGCCGACCCACGCCACCGGAACCCTCCCCGAACCAACCCAAACGTGATGCGCCACAGGGTGAACACCGACACGCTTCCCGCCTTGGAAAGCCGAAAACGTTCCACACAGGCCAACCTATGATCATCGATGATCGATAATCAAATCGGTTAGCCTGGACGGCGTGGTGCAGGCGCCCGGCGCGCCCGACGAGGACCCCAGCGGCGGCTTCGCGCACGGTGGCTGGCACCTGCGCTGGTTCGACGACGCCTCCCGGCAGTGGGTGGTCGACAACCTGAACGCCGCCGCCGCGTTCCTGTTCGGACGCCGGACCTACGACCGGTTCGCCGCGCACTGGCCGCACGTCACCGGGCCGGAGCAGGTGGTCGCCGACCCGCTGAACAACAAGCCCAAGTACGTCGTCTCGTCGGCGCTCACCGCCGGTGAGTGGACGGGTTCGTCGGTGCTGCCGGACCTGCCCGCCGTCGCCGACCTGGCCAGGTCCGGCGAGGGTGAGCTGCACGTCATCGGCAGCGCGGGGCTCGCCGCGGCTCTGCTCGCCGCAGACCTGGTGGACGAGCTACGGCTGATGGTCGACCCGGTACGCCTCGGCGGCGGCAAACGGATCTGGCCGTCCGACGGGACGTTGCAGTCGTACGCCCTGACCCGCTGCACCCCGACCAGCACCGGGTCGCTGCTGCTGCACTACGAGCGCGCCGCGGGCGGGCAGGACTAGCGACGGGCGGAGCGGGTACGCCGCCGGCATGGGTAGCCACAAGCAGAACAAGCATGATCCGGGCGGCGAGTCGGCGCGCGCCGGGCGGAATCCGGGCAGCGGGGCACGGGGCCGGCAGGGCTCTGAGGTGGAGCACTCGCCGGACCGGCGGCACCTGCGGGCCGCGACCGGAACATCGGGCACGGAACGCGACCACGGCCGGGCGAGGGTCGAGGGCGGCGAGCGGGTCCAACGCCAGGGGACGCGCTGAGGCGGTGGCCGCGGGCCGCTGCCCGCACATCGGGGAGTTGATGTCGAGGTGCCCAAGTTCCTGTTGCAGTCGACCTTCACCGCCGACGGGATCAAGGGGTTGGTCCACGACGGTGGCACGGGGCGCGCCGAGGTCGCGCGGAACACGATCGAGGCCATGGGCGGGAAGGTGGACTCGATCCACTTCTCGTTCGGCAAGTACGACACCTACGCGGTGTGTGAGCTGCCGGACCACAAGACGGCCGCCGCGCTGGCCGTCGCCATCCGGGCGGCCGGCGGCCTGGACACGCGGGTGACGTCGCTGCTGACGCCGGACGAGGTCGACGAGGCGGTGCGGGTGCAGCCCACCTATCAGGCACCCGGCCAGGTAACCTGATCCGGCCGTCTATTGAGGACGCTGTCCACCGTGGCCTGACCGCTATGCGGGACACCTCCAGTCGACGCACTCAGCGTCATCGGGCGGTCCACTACCGTAGTGGGTTCGCCGGCCGACTGGGGAGCGTGTTGGGTGTTGCGCATCAGCGTGCTCGGCCCGGTGCAGGTGACGCGCGGACACCAGCCCGTCCGGCTCGGCCCGAAGCTGGTCGAGCTGCTGGTGATCCTGACGGTCGACGCGGGTTCGGCGGTGCCGGCCGCCCGGGTGGTCGAGCTGCTCTGGGCCGGCTCGCCGCCGTCCGGGGCGCAGGCCACGCTGCGCAGTCACGTGTCGCACCTGCGCCGCGCGCTCGCCTCGCCGGACGCGCCGGACGATCCGGTGGTGGTGACCGTCGGGTCGGGCGCGGGTGGGGCGTACCGGCTCGATGTGCCGCACGACGCTGTCGACGCGCACCGGTTCGAACGGTGGTGCGCGGAGGGTCGTCGACTGCTCTCCGCCGGCGACAACGACCTGACCGAGCGGGCCGCCGCGGTGCTGGAGCGGGCGCTCGGGCTGTGGCGCGGTCCGGCCTTCGCCGACGTGGCGGACCGTTCCTTCGTCTTGCCGAGGGTCGCCCAGCTCGACGCCGTGCGGCGGGACGCGCGCCGTGGCTACGCGGAGGCGCTCACCGCGCTCGGTCGGCACGCCGAGGCGATCCCGCAGCTCTCCGGTGCAGTGGTCGACGACCCCTACGACGAGGGCGTCCGGCGGCTGCTCGCCCTGGCGCTCTACGCCGAGCAGCGGGTGGACGAGGCGGCCGAGGTCTGCCGCGCGGGGGTGCATCTGCTGCGCGACCGCGGGCTCGACGCCCCCGAGCTGCAGGAACTCCAGCGGGACATTCTGCAGCGGCGGCTGCCGCCGGGCCTGTTGCCGGCGGACCGCGGCAAGCCACTGCGCCCCTGCCTGCTGCCTCCGGACCCACCGCAGTTCGTCGGCCGGGTCGACGAGCTGGCCGCCGGCCGCGACCTGCTGTCCGCCGCGTCGGGCGGGCCGCCGCTCGTGCTGGTCGGCGGGCCGGCCGGCATCGGCAAGTCCCTGTTCGTGCTGCGGCTGGGGCACACGGTGCTGGGTCACTTCCCGGACGGGCAGCTGTTCGTCAACATGCGGGGGTTCGATCCGACCGGCGCACCGATGGCGGCGGGTGAGGCTCTGCTGGGCTTCCTCGACGCGCTCGGCGTACCGCCCGAGCGGTTGCCGGCCACGGTGGAGGCGCAGGCCGGCCTCTATCGCGACCTGCTGCGCGACCGGCGGATCCTGGTGGTGCTCGACAACGTCCGGGACGCCGAGCAGGTCCGGCCGCTGCTGCCCGGCGCGCCCGGCTGCGCCACGGTGGTCGCCAGCCGCAACCAGCTGCCCGGCCTGGTGGTGGCCGAGGACGCCCGCCCGCTGCGGCTCGATCTGCTCAGTCGCGGCGAGTCGCGGGAGCTGATCGTGCGCCGGGTGGGCGCCGGCCGCCTGGCCGGTGAGCCGGCGGCGGTGGACCGGATCATCGACTCGTGCGGTCGGCTTCCGCTGGCCCTGGCCATCGTGGCCGCCCGCGCCGCCACCCACCCCGAGTTCCCGCTCGACGTGCTCGTCGAGGAGCTGCGCCCGGGGCTGGACGCGTTCGCGGGTGGCGACGCCAGCACCGACGTACGAGATGTCTTCTCCTGGTCGTACCGGAATCTGAACCCGGCCGCGGCCCGGCTGTTCCGGCTGCTGGCGGCGCACCCGGGCCCGGACCTCACCGCCGCCGTGGCGGCCAGTCTCGCCGGCCTGCCCGCCGACCGGGTCCGCCCCGCGTTGCGGGAACTCGTCACGGCGCAGCTGGTCGGGGAGCATCGTCCGGGCCGGTACGCGCTGCACGACCTGCTCCGCCTGTACGCCGCCGAGTTGGGCCGCGACGACGAGCTGTCGGCGGCGCAGCAGCGGCTTCTGGACCACTATCTGCACACCGCGCTGGCCGCCGACGGGCTGCTGTGGCCGCACCGGGATCCGCTGGCGGCGCCACCGGTCGCCGCCGGGGTGACCGCCGAGGTGTTCGAGGACCGGCCGGCGGCGCTGGCGTGGTTCACCGCGGAGCACGCGGTCCTGCTCGCCGTGGTGGACCAGGCGGCGCGCGGCGGGTTCGACGGGCACGTGTGGCGGTTGGCGTGGGCGGTCACGAATTTCTTCGCCCGGCGGGGGCACTGGCCGGACTGGGTACGCACGGGCCGGGTCGCGGTCGCCGCCGCGCGGCGGCAGGGCGACCGCGGCGCCGAGGCGGAGGCGCACCGGATTCTGGGTGGCGCGCACGTGCGGCTGCGCCAGTTCGCCGTCGCCCGGGGGCACTACGGGCAGGCGCTGGAGTTGTTCGGCGTCCTCGGCGACCTGGTCGGGCAGGGTTTCACCTGCCGCAGCCTCGGCTGGCTGTGTGAGCAGCAGGGCGACATCGGTGCGGCGCTGCGCCACGACCAGCGGGCGCTGGAGCTGTTTCACCGCGCGGGCCATGAGCGGGGCGAGGCGAACACGCTCAACTCGGTGGGCTGGTGTCACGCCCTGCTCGGCGACCACGAGCAGGCGATCGTGCACTGCCGGCGGTCGCTGGCCCTGCTGGAGCGCCTCGGTGACCCGGTCGGGATGGCCGGCGCGTGGGACAGCCTCGGCTACGCGTACCGGCGTGTGGACCTCGCCGAGGCGATCTCCTGCTATCGGCAGGCGCTGCTGCTGTACCAGGGGCTCGGCGACCGGCCGAACGAGGCGGTGACGCTTCGTCATCTCGGCGAGAGCCAGCACGCGTACGGTGACGCGGATGCGGCCCGGCGGTCCTGGCGGCAGGCGTTGGACATCCTCACCGAGATCGAGCATCCGGACGCCGGGCGGGTCCGGGCGCTGCTCGCCGCGGACGGGTAGACCGTGGCGGTGCCGTACCCCCCGTCATCGGTATGGCACCGCCACGGTGGATCGCATGGTCACCCTCGGTCGGCGACCTCGTCGTCGGTCTCGTCCGAGGTCGCGGCGACGCCCGTCTGCGGGTCGCGGCGCAGGCTTTCGCGGTGGTGCGAGTCGAACCGCCGCTGGAACGGTGTACTGAGCAGGTGGTTGCGCAGCGACAGGAGGTTGTCCTCGTGGTGGCGCCGCGCCTGGTAGGGCAGGTTGTGGCTGGCGGTGTGGAGGGTCGATTCGCTGCCCTGGCGGATGGTCAGGAACTTGTCGTGCATGGGAATTCCCCGCGCCCGGATGGAAGTCTGCTGGTGCCAACTGTGGCGGTGGTCTGTGGAAGCGCTGTGGAAGAAGCGTGAAAGGTGCTGCTGGGCTGGCCCTCGTCGTCGCCGGTCGACCTGTCCGGCGCGGCCGTCCCTGGTGGCGCGTGGTGGCGCGTGGTGGCGCAGTCTTACTCACCGGCCGGGAGCGTGCCGGTAGGCCAGCCAGCCCATGGCCACGAACCAGGCATGCACCTGCAGCACCAGAAGCCGCTGCACGAGTCCCGCGATGCCGTGTTCGGCGCCGTCGGCGGTTGGCTGGAACGTCGCGAAGAAGGCGACCAGGAGCACCAGGGTCAGCGGGCTGCCGAGCAGCAGCAGGGTGCCGAATCGCCGCCACCCGGGGACGCCGCGGAGGTAGCGCCCGGCGACGAGGAAGGCGGCGATCGGGGTTCCGACGGCGAGGGTGAAGCCGAGCGAGTGCAGCATCGCGGCTTCGAGGTTGAAGATCCCGCACACGACCTGGCCGATCCCGGTGCAGGCGAGCAGCGTGACCGACCAGCGCCGTAGGGCCGGCCGGGTGGGCGGCAGGGCGCGGAACACGCCGACCACGCCGACGGCCAGGACCAGCCCGGTGACGACGAAGGCGATGTTCATGTACGGGGCGGTCACGCCGAGGCCCAGCCCGCTGATCGGCTGGCTGATCGGCGAGTAGTCGGTGAACCGGTGACCGAAGAAGGTGTATCCGGGGCTCAGGATGCCGAGAACGAGCCAGGCGAGGGTGAACAGCACTGGCCCGGCAACGGCTCCGAGGGCGAGCCGTCGAGTCGAGCGGGAGGTGTGGTGGCGAGGGAGCGTCATCGTCATAGTCATGGAGTGACTATACATTTTATGACTATGGAATTGTCAAGCGTTAAGCTCGGCCGGTGACCTCACCACGCCGTTCCGTGCTCGCGCTGGCCGTGCTGTCGATGCTCACCGAGGAGCCGATGCACGCGTACCGGATGCAGCAACTGATCAAGGAACGGCGCAAGGACGACGTGGTCAACGTCAGCCAGCGCAACAGCGTCTACCAGACGATCCAGCGGCTGGTCCGGGACGGCCTGGTGGCGGTGGAGTCCACCGAACGCGCCGAGAACCGGCCGGAACGCACGACGTACCGCATCACCGACGCCGGACGGGCGACCCTGGGTGAGTGGCTACGCGCCATGCTCGCCACCCCGGCCCCGGAGTACCCCGAGTTCCCCGCCGCCCTGTCCTTCCTGCCGAACCTCGCCCCGGCCGACGCCCTCGCCGCGCTGAGCACCCGCGCCGCTCGGCTCGCGGAGCGGCTGACCGCCCTCGACGAGGAGATCACCGAGGTCGGCCGGTTCCTGCCCCGACTGTTCGCGATCGAGTCGGAATACCAACGCCAGGTCATCGCCGCGGAGCTGGCGTACGTCCGCACCCTGATCGAGGACCTGCGCGCCGAGCGGATCACCTGGCCGTTCGTCGATGGTGCGCCGGCCTGGCCGGGCTGAGCGAGGGCCCGGTCGCCGGATGGTCCGGCCGTGGCTACGGAACTGCGCCGGTCAGCGGGTGTCGGTGACGACGTGCGAGCAGGCCGGGCAGGCCGCCGGCCCCTGCTCGGCGAACCATCGGCAGGTACGCCGGATCGCGCACTTCGGCAGCTCCACCTCGGTCGGGCCGACGGCCTCCTGATATGACGCGGCCAGCCGGGCGCCCAGGCCGCAGTGGTCACCGGTCCAGAACCCGCAGGACGAGGTGACGCAGGGCCCGGCGAGCCGGTAGCGGGACTCGACCGGGGTGTCGGCGTCGCCGGCCGCGGCGAGGGCGACCTCGGCCGGGGTCGCCGGGGTGACGTAGGCGACCCGACCCGCCGGAGTGATCATGCCGAGGAAGACCGTGGCGTTGGCCGCGGGCGTACTCGGGCACATCCGCCCCGGCGGGTCAGGACGTACGGCGGGATCGGTCACCGCTCGATCCAGAACCCGATGTCGTTGATCTTCTGGCCCAGCTCGTCGGCGTTGATCCCGTCAAGCACCCAGAGGCCGCGCCACTCGGGGCGGAGCTTGATGTCGGAGTGGCCGACGGTGAGCGGGTTGGTCAGCTTGGCGTTGGCGGCGGAGAGGGCGGCCAGCCCCGCCTTCTGGATCTCGCGGGAGATGAGGGTCTGCTGCTCGGTGGTCAGGTCGACGCCGTCGACCACGAACCGGAACTCGCTGCGGGACATGTACTACCTCCGGTCATTCGTACGATTCGGTGCCCAGCCCGCGCCGCAGACTGGTCCGGGTGAAGGCCGCCCAGCCGGCGCGGGAGGCGACGTCGGCCCGCTGCCCGGCACGGCTGAGCACCTGGTTGGCGTGCTCCCGCCAGCCGACAGCGGTCGCCGCGCGCTCGCCCCACAGCTCGCGGCAGGCCGCGACCGCGAAGGCGAGCTGCCCGGCGCTGCCGGTGAAGCCGGCGACCCCGTCGCCGACCTGGACCGCGCCGCCGGGCAGCGGAGCCACGATCGGGAAGTGGTGGTGCAGGCTCGCCAGGGTCGCCCAGTGACTGCCGTCCACCCGGCCGGCGGCGAAGCCGTCGTGCAGTTCGTCGGCGCGCCGATAGCGGACGGCGTGCAGGGTGAACGCGTCGCCGGACCGGTCGACCCGGCCGACGACCTGGACCGGGGCGCTCCAGGCGGCGGGTGAGTTCGCCGACCAGAAGGCGAGCCAGGCGGCGAGCCGGTCGTGGAAATCGGCCTGGAAGCGCGCCACGGCCGGGCCGCCGCCCGGCGTGTGGAGCACGGCCGACCCGATCCGGTCGCGGGTGACCAGTGGGGTGGCGGCGTGGGTGGGGTTCGCCGCGGCGGCGGTCGGGGCGGTGGCCACGCCGGTCACGGTGACCGCCGAGGCAACCGCGGCGCCGGCGAGGAGCCGCCGGCGCGAGAACGGGTGTCCATTGTGGTTCATCGTCGGCCTTTCGTCGTCGGCCAGTGCCACGACGCTATCGATCGGAGGCGATCAGATGAACAGCTCCCGTGACGGGAGCCCGACAGGAACGCCGCAGATCAACGGCGGCGTGAACCGGTGTTCCTGTGGCACGAATTCACGCCTGACCGCCATGCGTCACGGTGGGCAGCGTCCGCACCGGTTGGGCGGGGACGATCGCGCCCAGCGGTGGCAGGGTGACCGTCACGACCAGCCCGCCACCGTTTCGTGGGTACGCGTGTACAGCGCCGCCGTGCGCCTGGGCCACCGCCCGCACGATCGACAGGCCGAGCCCGAACCCGCGTCCCGCGCCGGCCCGGTCGTCGGCGCCGCTCCGACCGGCGCTCGCCCTCGGGCCGGCCAGGCGGTCGTGGCGCAGCCGCCGGAACGGCTGGAAGATGGTTTCGATCTCGTAGCTGGGCACCACGGGGCCGGTGTTGACGACCACCAGGGTGACCCAGCCGTTGACCAGGCCGGTGCTCACGTCGACCTCGCCGCCGGCCGGCAGGTTGTGCCGGACCGCGTTCTCCACCAGGTTCTGCGTGAGCCGCTCCAGCAACACGGGATCACCGGCCGTGGTGGCGGACGCGAGCTGGCGGCGTACGGTCAGCTCCGGCGTGCCGGCGGCCTGGTCGAGGACGTGCCGGGCGATCTCGGCGAGGTCCACCGGGGTGCGGTCGACGACCTGCTGCTCCGAGTCGGCCAGGGTGAGCAGCCCGTCGATGAGCCGTTCGTGGCGTTCGTTGATCGCCAACAGCGTCTCGCCGAGCTGCCGCAGCTCGGCGGAGGCGCCCGGCCGGGACATCGCCACCTCCAGCAGCGACCGGTTGAGCGCGAGCGGCGTACGTAGCTCGTGCGACGCGTTCGCCACGAACCGCCGCTGGCCGTCGAAGGACCGGTCGAGCCGCTCCAGCATCAGGTCGAACGTGTCGGCCAGTTCCTGCACCTCGTCCCGGGGCCCCCGCAACGCGATCCGCTCGTGCAGGCCCCGCCCGGCCGCGCCGGCGGCGGCGATCCGGCGAGCGGTGCCGGTGATCTGGTGCAGCGGCCCCAACGCCCGCCCGGCGATCAACCAGCCGAAGCCGAGGGCGATCGCCGAGATCAGCAACAGCGCCACCCCGCCCTGGGTGAGCAGCGATTCCAGCGCGGTCCGTTTCGCCTCGTCCTGAGCCTCCTGGATCAGGACCCGCACCTGGTCGGCCTCGCCCGGGCCGGGCAGCTTGCTGAACGGGTTGACCGTGGTGATCTGGGTCTTGACGCCGGCCAGCGGCTGGCGCATCCGCTGGTCGACCAGCACGTACGTGACGCCGAGCAGGACCACGCCGGCGAGCAGCAGAAGGCCGCCGTGCACCAGGGTCAGGCGGGCCCGGATGGTCAGTCGCTTCACCTGATCTGATACCCCACTCCCGGCACCGTCTCGACCACCTGCGGGTCGCCGAGCTTGCGGCGCAGCTTCATCACGGTCACCCGTACCACGTTGGTGAACGGGTCGATGTGCTCGTCCCAGGCCCGCTCCAGCAGCTCCTCGGCGGAGACCACCGCCCCGCCGGCCCGGACCAGTTCGGCCAGCACCGCGAACTCCTTGCGGGACAGCGCGACGTACCGGCCGTCGCGGTAGACCTCACGCCGGGCCGGGTCAACCACGATGCCGGCCCGGCTCAGCTTCGGTGGGGCGGCCGGGCGGGCCCGCCGGGCCAGCGCGTGCACCCGGGCGGAGAGTTCGACCAGCGCGAAGGGTTTGACCAGGTAGTCATCGGCGCCGAGGGCCAGGCCGGCCACCCGTTCCCGCACGGCCGCGGCGGCGGTCAGCATCAGCACCCGCGTCTCGCCGCCGCTGTCCACCACCGCCCGGCACACGTCATCGCCGTGCACCACCGGCAGGTCCCGGTCGAGCACCACCACGTCGTAGTCGGTGACGCCGAGCCGTTCCAGCGCCGCGTCCCCGTCGTAGGCGACGTCCACCGCGAACGCTTCCCGGCGCAGCCACTCCGCGATGGAGTCGGCCAGCAGCGTCTCGTCCTCGACCACAAGCACTCGCACCGTCCCATGGTGACGCGGCCACGGATAACCACGGCGTTAACACCGACGGTTACGCCCGGGATACCGCCGCTGCGGTCGACTCGTCCGTATCGGCCGGCGATCCGCGCCGGCCTGGAGGAAGGAGTTGTGCCATGCGCCGACGAATGTCGGACACACTGCTCGTCCTGCCCGTGCTGCTCGGGCTCGCGGTCGCCGGCTGCGGAAAGACCGGTTCGGACGGGGAGCAGGTGGCCACGGCCGGCGGCGGTGCGGCCAGTGCCTCGCCGAGCGCCAGCGTCGTCCCGGTCAGCGATGAGGACCGGCAGCGCGAGTTCGCCAAGTGCATGCGGGAGAACGGGCTGCCGGACTTCCCGGACCCCGAGATAGCCGACGGCAAGGTCCGCATCCGCATGCCGGACGGAGCTGACCGGGCGAAGGGAGAGGCGGCCATGGAGAAGTGCCGCAGCCTGATGCCCAACGGCGGCAAGGAGATCAAGCTCGATCCGGAGCAGGTGGAGAAGGTGCGGCAGCTCGCCCGGTGCATGCGGGAGAACGGAGTGCCGGACTTCCCGGACCCGGGCCCGGACGGCGCCATCGAACTCAACGGCGATGGTTTCGACCCGAAAAGCCCGACGGTGCAGGCCGCCATGGAGAAGTGCCGGCAGGACGGCGCGCCGCTACTGATGAAGAGGAACCAGTGAGCGCGAGGAGTGAGCCGGGTTTGCGAGCCCCGCAGTCGCGAACAGAGACAAACTCCGCGAGCGCGAGGAGTGAACCGGGTTTGCGAGCCCCGCAGTCGCGAACAGAGACGAACTCCGCGAGCGCGAGGAGTGAACCGGATTTGCGAGCCCCGCAGTCGCAAGCGGAGATCGTCCCGCTGAGCGCCGGCGCCACGACCGCGCCGGCCGAGACGGCGAACACCGCCACCGCGCCGGCCGCCGCACCCGCCGGGGGCGGCCGTCGCCGCCGCCGCGCGCGTACCCCGATCGTGGTCGCCTCCGCGGTGGTGGTCGCCGCCGCCGCGGGCGTCGCGGCCGCCGTCGGTGCCGAGGGCCGCACCGGGGGTACGCCGGCCAGCGGCGGCCTGCCGCCGGCGACCGCCCAGGTCACCCGGCAGACCCTGCTGGACTCGGAGAGCTTCGACGGGGAACTCGGCTACGGCGCCGGCCACACCGCGACGCTGCGCACCGGCGGCACGATCACCTCGCTGGCCGCCACCGGCAGCCAGGTCAGCCGGGGCAGGCCGCTGTTCGCCGTCGACAACGCCAAGGTGCTGCTGCTGTACGGGCGGCTGCCGGCGTACCGGACGCTCGGGCCCGGCGTGTCCGGCGCCGACGTGCGGCAGTTCGAGGAGAACCTCAAGGCACTTGGCTACTCCGGGTTCACCGTCGACGACGACTACACCTCGGCGACCGCGGAGGCGGTGCAGCGGTGGCAGGACGAACTGGGCCTGCCCGAGACCGGCCGGGTCGAGCTGGGCCGGGTCGTCTACGCCGACGGCGCGGTCCGGGTGGACAGCCACGAGGCGGACCTCGGCGACCCGGCCCAGCCCGGCCAGGCGGTGCTGACCTACACCGGCACCGCCCGGGTGGTGACGGTGTCCCTCGACGTCGACGACGAGCGGCTGGCGAAGCGGGGCACCAAGGTGAGCGTCACCCTGCCCAACGGCAAGGACGTCACCGGCACGGTCGCGGCCACGGAGACGGTGATCGACACCGGCACCGGCGGCGGTGCGGGAGGCCAGGGCGACCCGGAGACCAAGATCGAGGTCACCGTGACCGTCGCCGACCCGAAGGCGCTGACCGGTTTCGAGCAGGCCTCAGCGAAGGTGGCGTTCACCGCCGCCGAGCGCCGGAACGTGCTGACCGTGCCGGTCGCCGCGCTGCTGGCGCTGGCCGAGGGCGGCTACGGCGTGCAACTGGTCGAGGGCACCACCACGCGGGTCGTCGCCGTGGAGACCGGGTTGTTCGCGTCCGGCCGGGTGGAGGTCTCCGGCGCGGGGCTCGCCGAGGGGGCGACCGTGGGGATGCCGACGTGACCGGCGACGCGGTGGTGGAGCTGGCCGAGGTGACCAAGGTGTACCCGGGCGGCGTACGGGCCCTCGACGGGGTGTCACTGACCATCCGGTACGGCGAACTGGTGGCCATCGTCGGCCCCTCCGGGTCGGGCAAGTCCACCATGCTGCACCTGATCGGCACCCTGGACCGCCCTTCCGCCGGCCGGGTCCGCATCGACGGGTACGACGTGGCCGCCCTCGCCGACCGGCAGCTCTCCGCCCTCCGGTCGTCCCGGATCGGCTTCGTCTTCCAGCAGTTCCACCTGGCCCCGAACGTGCCGGTGCGCGACAACGTCGCCGACGGGCTGCTCTACGCGGGCGTACCCCTGCGGGAGCGGCGGCGACGCGCGGAGGCCGCGCTGGACCGGGTGGGGCTGGGGCACCGGCTCGACCACCGGCCGCACGAGCTGTCCGGCGGCGAGCGGCAGCGGGTGGCGATCGCCCGCGCGGTGGTGGGTGCACCCAGGCTGCTGCTCGCGGACGAACCGACCGGCAACCTGGACTCCGCGTCCGGCGCCGGGGTGCTGGCGCTGCTGCACGACCTGCACGCGGCCGGGACCACCATCGTGGTGATCACCCACGACCTGGAGATCGCGGCCGGCCTGCCCCGCCGGGTGCAGATGCGCGACGGCCGGATCGTCGCCGACCACCGTCCCGTGGCGGTGCCGGCATGAGCGAACGCGTACGGCTGGCCCCCGCCCGGCTGCGCCCACAGGACGTCCTGCGGGTCGGCGGGGTCGGGTTGCGCACCCGGCCGCTGCGGGCCTTCCTGTCCGCGCTGGGCATCGCGATCGGGATCGCCGCCATGGTCGCGGTCGTCGGGATCTCCGCGTCGTCCCGGGCGGAGCTGGACCGCACGCTCGCCCAGCTCGGCACCAACCTGCTCACCGTCAGCCCGGGCAACACCCTCTTCGGCGACGACGCCCAGCTGCCGACCGAATCGGTGGCGATGATCGGGCGGATCGGGCCGGTACGGGCGGTGGCCGCCACCGCGCTGCTGGCCGACGCGAAGGTGTACCGGTCGGATCTGATCGCTCGGGGCGAGAGCGGCGGGATCGCCACCCGGGCGGCCAGCCTGGAGCTGCGGGACACGGTCGGGCTGGCGGTGGCGAGCGGCACCTGGCTGAACGCCGCCACCGCCCGCTATCCGGCGGTGGTGCTCGGCGCCACCACGGCGCGGCGGCTCGGGATCGGCGCCGCCGGGCCGGACGTGCAGGTCCAGCTCGGTGGGCGCTGGTTCACCGTGGTGGGGATCCTGGCGCCCGCGCCGCTGGCCCCGGAGCTGGACCTGTCCGCGCTGGTCGGCTGGGACGCAGCGAAGTCCTATCTCGACTTCGACGGGCACCCGACCACCGTCTACACCCGCACCGCCGACACCGCCGTCGAGGCGGTACGCGCGGTGCTCGGCGCCACCGCGAACCCGGAGGCGCCGAACGAGGTGAAGGTGGCGCGGCCGTCCGACGCGCTCGCCGCGAAGCAGGCCACCGACGAGGCGTTCACCGGGCTGCTGCTCGGACTCGGCGCGGTCGCCCTGCTGGTGGGCGGCGTCGGGGTGGCGAACACGATGGTCATCTCGGTGCTGGAACGGCGCCCGGAGATCGGCCTGCGCCGTTCGCTCGGCGCCACCCGCGGCCAGGTACGCACCCAGTTCCTGGCCGAATCGCTGCTGCTGTCCGCCCTCGGCGGGGTCGGCGGGGTGCTGCTGGGCGCCGGGGTCACCGCCGGTTACGCCCTCTCCCAGGCATGGCCAGCGGTGGTGCCGGTCTGGGCGGCGGCCGGCGGGGTCGGTGCCACCCTGCTGATCGGCGCCCTCGCCGGGCTCTATCCGGCGATCCGCGCCGCTCGGCTCGCCCCGACCGAGGCGCTCGCCACCCCGTAACGGCGATCAGGGAGGAGTCCTGGCGGGTTGTGGTCGACGCCGGCCACAACCCGCCAAGATCATGCATGCGCTGTCCATCCGACAGAAGCCGCGCTCCAAGTCCGACCGGCTGAGGATCCAGCCAGTGCCGGATCGGCGAGCGCGAACACCCGCTGCAAAACCAATCCGAAATCCTGGGGCAGCCGGTCATCGAGGCGATGCTTTCGCCGCCAAGCTGCCCACCTTGTTTGGGCCAGCACCGCGTAGCCGTCGAGGACCTCGCTTAGCAGAGTAGGGACCACCTCGCGATACTCGGCAACCCGTCGCACGGCCAATGCGAGTTCGCCGCCGTCCACATTGTGCTGTCCAGACAGCAGGTACACGTCGGCAAAGTCGCGCCAGCGGGTGTTCGCCTCGCCGCGTTGCAAGGCCGTCACCAGTTTCTCCGCATAAACCATGGGAAGCGGGTAGCCGGTTACCACGACTTCCCCATGGAGCAGGCGGGGCAGCTTGATTGGCTGCGGATCGGGCCAGATCGGATCGCCGACGTTGACATCGACATGGAAGGCCAACCGGGCGGCGGCGAGACGTCCCGTGAGGCTGACGCGGACGCCGGCATAGATGTCGTCGTCCCGGATCGTTTCCGCGGTCGCGGTAGTCGCGTCAAAGACCAGGCCATCGTCGAGCGGCAGGCTGGCCACCTCACGGACAATGCCGAGCACGTAATGGGTGTCGTTGGAGATCCATCGGCCCTGAAGATCGACGTCCCTGGTGGGCCGGCGGGCGGCATAAGCTGCCATCAAGACTCCGCCCTTGAGCACGAGCCTGTCCGCATAGGAAGAGTGGGCCAGGCGGGCGAGAAAGCCTTCCAGTGCGTATACCTGATGCAGCTCATCGGTGGGGCGGCTGGTTCGGCGGGCAAGGTTCTGAAGGTCGAGGTAGGCGCGGCCGGCGACGGTGGCTCGGGTAGGTCGGGTGGTCACAGCAGGATCTCCAACGCCTCTCGGAGTGGTCGCTCGACTTGGGGAAAGTGCCGAGCCATCGCCAGGAGTTTCGACGGCGCCGCGCCGCGCCGCCTCAGCCATCGCTTAAGCGCCGCGTACGCCAGATCCGGGCCCTCGCGATGGCGTAATCGAACCGCGTCGATAATGCTTCGTTCAGGGCCGTAGAGCCCGATCGACGTCTCGGAATCGAGGGGCAGATCGGTGCGCCCGATCCCGAAGGTGGCGGGGTCAAACAAGTGCCAGGCAACCGGTGCAGTGGTAGCGGGTCGGTGCTGCCCGCGTGGCAGCGCGACGTCGATGCGGGACGGGATCTCGTCGATGAGGCCGTGCCGGGCCAGCGCGGTAGCCAGGCAGAGCGTGGCGAGCGGTGCGCGCCGAGCGATCTCGATGAGATCTATGTCCACCACTTCAGTGTCGTGACGGCGGTAGAGACCTCGGCCGACGACTTCTATGGAACCCTGATCGCGCATGCGGTAGAGCCGCCTGCGGGAGACCCCAGCCGCCATGGCCTGCGAATAGGTGAAGGTCAGTGGAAGATCTCGCAATCCTCTCCGTTCGGCTGCCGACTCGTCCGCGTGACCCACGGGAGGAATCCTATACACCTCCAGCGTAGCTGTATAGGATTTCTCCCGCCGTGGCCGACTACCGGCGTTAGCTGCAGCCCTGGAGCCGGTCAGGGCGGTGGCCGAGGTTGATGCACCCCTGCTGATCGGCGCCCTCGCCGGGCTGTACCCGGCGATCCGCGCCGCCCGGCTCGCCCCGACCGAGGCGCTCGCCACCCCGTAACGGCGATCAGGGAGGAGTCCTGGCGGGTTGTGGTCGACGCCGGCCACAACCCGCCAACATCGTGCGCGCACGGCAACTACTTGAATGCCATTCAAGTAGTTGCTACCTTCGCCGCATGGCTCCCTCCAGCGCCGACCCGTCATCCGCTCCCGGTGCCGAAGCAGCTCCGCTCGACGCCGCCGCCGCCCTACGCGAGATCCAACGCGTCACCCGTCGGGCCCGCGCAAGCCTCTGGCGGGAAGTCCTCCAATGGCTGTGGACCGCCGCGTTCATTCCCAGCTTCCTGCTCGTCCTGCACCTGCATCCCGAGTATTCGATGGGGATGGTGATTGCTGCGATCGTGATGTGTGTGCCCCTGGGCATCCTCAAATCGCGCACCGGTGCGTTCAGTCGGGGTGCCACCCGCCAAGACAAGGTGATCGGCTGGATCTGGATACTCCTCTTCTGCGGAGCTCTTGCCGCCCTGGACCAGGTGCCTCAGGGCCTCTCACCATGGGTGGTGATCATCGCGATCGCGCCGGGTCTACCACCGCTCGTGGCGGCGGCGTGGGTGTTTCGCCGATGACCGACCAGGGCAGCCATCCGCGTCACGGCCTCGTCGATGTCATCCACGCCCCGGTCCGGTTGTCGATCGTCGCCGCGCTCGCCGGGCTGGGGAAGGCGGAGTTCCGATTCCTCCGCGACACCATCGAGGTCAGCGATTCGCTGCTCTCCAAGCACCTGACCACCTTGGAATCGGCCGGTTACGTACAGATCGTCAAGGCCGGCACGGGGCGCAGACCGCGAACCTGGGTGAGCCTGACCCCGGCCGGCCGGACCGCCTTCGACGCCTACACGGAATCGCTAAAAAGGATCATCGACGCCGGCAACTGAGCCAACCAGCGACCGTTGCCGCCGGAATGCATTGGTCCGCCTCGTCCTCGGCCCATCTGCTGGTACCGGCGGTGGTGGCGGTCGCCGCGATCGGCCTGCGCGCCTCCCCCGGCGCCGTTATGGTCGACGCGTGATCAATGGTGCTCATGTGATCATTTACAGCCGCGACCCGGAGGGCGACCGGGCCTTCTTCCGGGACACGCTCGGCTATCAGCATGTCGACGCCGGCCACGGTTGGCTCATCTTCCGGCTGCCGCCGGCCGAGCTCGCCGTGCACCCGACCGACGGCGAGCCGGCCCACGAGCTGTTTCTCATGTGCGACGACGTCGAGGCGACCATGGCCGAACTGACGGCGAAGGGCGTCGAGTTCACGATCCCGATCACCGAGGAGCGGTGGGGGCTGCGCACCGCGCTGCGGCTGCCCGGCGGTGGCGAGCTCGGCCTCTACGAGCCGCGCCACCCGGTGACAATCTGAGGCCCCGGCATCCGCGCGGCGGCGGGTGCGGCGCCGTGTAGCAGCGACCGCACCCGTGCTCGCCGAGGCCCACGCACCGGGCCTGCAGCCGGTCAGCCGTGTCGCCGACCGCTGGCCGGGCACTGACCGTCAGGACCCCACGGTCTGGGGCTTGCGGGTCAGGCCCCGCCCCTTCATGACGTGCTGGAGCAGGGCGATGAGGACCTCCTTGCTGGACTCCCGCTTGCGGGCGTCGCACAGCATGACCGGCACGTCCGGGTCGAGGTTCAACGCCATCTGCACCTCTTCGAGGCTGTACTGCCGAGCGCCGTCGAAGCAGTTCACGGCGACGATGAACGGCAGGCCCTGACCCTCGAAGTAGTCGATGGACGGGAAGCAGTCGGCCAGGCGGCGGGTGTCGGCGAGCACCACCGCGCCGAGGGCGCCGAGGGCCAACTCGTCCCAGAGGAACCAGAAGCGGTCCTGCCCGGGGGTGCCGAACAGGTAGAGCACGAGGTCTTCACCGAAGGTGATTCGGCCGAAGTCCATCGCCACCGTGGTGGTGGACTTCGCCTCGACCCCGGTGAGGTCGTCGACGCCGACGCCCCGCTCGGAGAGCACCTCCTCGGTGCGCAGCGGCTGGGTTTCGCTGACCGCTGCGACGAGGGTGGTTTTGCCGACGCCGAAGCCCCCCGCAATAAGGATCTTGAGGGCGGTGGGCAGGATCGTCCGATCCTCCCTGTCAGAGTTCTCGTAGTCCATGAATGAGCGCCTCGAATACGCTGTCGTCGGGAAGAGTGGCGGGCGGACGGGGTTCGGAGACCTGCACAAGCTGGCGGGCGACCAGGTCGTCGAGCAGGACGCGGACCGTGCCGAGCGGCAGGTGGAGGTGCGCGGCGACCTCTGCCAACGCGAGGGGCCGCTGGCACAGCTCGACGATCCGGGTGTGCTCCGGCACCAGTCCGACGTCTAGGGGCGGTGTCGCTCGGGTTGCGGTCACGAGTGAGATCACGTTGAAGCCGTTCCTCGGTCTGGCTCGCCCGCGGGTCATGGCGTAGGGCCGGACCACCGGTCCGGCCTCGTCATCGACCCACAGTGGCTCGGCGTCAGGCCTCGTCATGGGCGCCTCTACTTCCCGGACAGCTGGACGGTGGCTCGGGCGGGGGCGGCCAGGAACTTGCCGGCCCTCTGAACGATCATGGCCATCTCGTAGGCGACGAGACCGACGTCGGCGTCCTCGGCCGCGAGGACGGCCAGGCACGCGCCGTGACCGGCCGCCGTGACGAACAGGAACGATGACTGCATCTCGATGACGGTCTGCCGCACCGGTCCGCCGCTGAAGCGGCGTCCGGCACCCTTGGCGAGGCTCTGGATTCCGGAGGCGATCGCGGCCAGTTGCTCCGCGTCGTCCCGGCTGAGTCCGGCGGAGGACGCCATCAGCAGGCCGTCCACCGAGAGCACGACGGCATGCTGGGTCTGCTTGACACGTCCGACCAGGTCGTCGAGCAGCCAGGCCAGATCGGACCTCGAAGAGTTCTGCTGCTGCACGTGCTGGTTCCTCTTTCTACCGATCGGTCCCGGCCGCCGGTGAATCGTCGGCGGCTGGGGGCTGTTCGTCTTCGTCGCCGAGCAGACGCGCGTCGTCGCGTCCACGGCGGGTGCCGCTCTGGTAGCGGCTCATCAGTTGGCGGATCTGTTCCGGCGACCTGCCCGGGTCCGCCTCGGCGGGCGCCTCGTCGGCCGGTTCGGCGTCGGCCCGCAACTGCGGTGCGAGGCTCGCCTGCCGGACCCGCACCGGCAGTCCTTGCGGGGTCCGATCCGCGGCGGGCCGCGGACGCGGCACGAGCGGGGCGTCCGCGCTGCCCGGTTCGGCAACGGGCGCGCCGTCCGCGACGGGCGCGGCCATTTCCACGGGCGTGGCGTCCTCAGCGGCCGGGCGCACCGGTCCCCGCATGCCGACGGCCGGCAGCTCGAGGGTGGGCTGGCGGGCCGGTGGGGCGTCGGTCAGCGCGACGGATCCCCGTCGTTCCATGGCGGGCAGGCCGTTGTGGAGGGACGCGGTGGGCTCGCCGGCGGACGGACCGCCGGCGTTGCCGGCCGCGGCGGTGAGGGCTTCGGCGCTCGTCACCAGCTCCATCGGGATGAGCACGACGGCGGTGGTGCCGCCGTATGGCGAGGTCTTGAGGTTGACGCTGAGGTCGTGCCGCTGGGCGAGGTGGCTCACCACGAACAGGCCCAGCTGGTTGGCATTGGCCAGGTTGAACTCGGTCGGGTTGGCGATGCGGTCGTTGGCTGCGGCGAGTTCCTCCTCGCTCATGCCCAGACCGCGGTCCTCGACCTCGATGACGAAGCCGCGCGCCACCAGCTGTCCCCGCACCTCCACCTCGGTGTTCGGCGGGGAGAAGGACAGCGCGTTCTCGACGAGCTCGGCGAGCAGGTGGATGACGTCACCGGCGGCCCGGCCGGTCAGGCCCACGGAGCCGAACGGCAGCACGTTCACCCGCGTGTAGTCCTCCACCTCCTGGGTCGCCGCGCGGGCCACGTCGATCATGGGCACGTCCCGGCGCCAGGCGCGGCCGGGTGCCGCGCCGGACAGGACGATGAGGTTCTCCGCGTTGCGCCGCATGCGGGTGGCGAGGTGGTCGACGCGGAACAGGTCCTCGAGTTCGTCGGCGTCGTGCTCGCGGCGCTCCATCGCGTCGAGCAGGGTCACCTGGCGGTGGACGAGGCCCTGCGTACGCCGGGCGAGGCTGAGGAAGACGTCGCGCACGTTGCGCCGCAGCTCCGCCTGCTCCACGGCGGTGCGGATGGCCGTCTCCTGGACCCGGTTGAAGGCCTCGCCGACCTGCCCGATCTCGTCGGAGCCGAAGTCCAGTGGCGGTGCTTCGACGGCGACGTCCACCTGCTCACCGTGGCCGAGTCGTTCGACCACATTGGGCAGCCTCTCGTCAGCGAGGTCGTGGGCGGCCTTGCGCAGCCGCTCCAGCTGGGCCACCAAGGCGCGGGCGGTCGTGATAGCGAGGATGATCGAGGCGATAACGGCGATCGTGCCGAGGCCGGCCGCGAGGAGAAGCCGGACGATGACCATGATGGCCACACCCGTGGCGCCGCTCACGATCCCGTTGCCACCGGCAGTCACGACCTTCTGCAGCTCGCCCTGAGCGTCGTCCACCGCGCGGCGCCATTGGGCCGCCTCGACCGGAACCCTGGAGCGCGTGTTGGCGCTCTGGACGACCTGGTCTTCGATTGACCGGAGGCGGCTGAACGCATCGCCGGCGAGCAGCTGTTCGTATCGGGCGCGATCGTCGGGTGACAGCTTGGCCGAGGTCTCGGCGCCCGCGAATCGCTGGGCGCCGACGAGCTGTGCAAACTGCGCGTATTCGGCGCCGGTGAGCCGACCGCTGGCGAGGATGCCGCTCATCAGGGCGTCCTCTTGTGAGATCAGTTCCGACATCCGGTTCAGCTGGATGAGCGCCGCGGCGTAGTCCGCGATTTCCTTGTCGTCGAGGCTCGCGGTGGCGTGGTAGATGCTGAAGATCGAGTCGATTGCGTCGGCGAAAGACTGTCCCGCGCTGGTGCGGTCGATCGTCCGTGTGTTGACCGACTCGCGGGTGGCGGCGAGACCATCTAGGCTGGCGTAGGTGGCGTCGAGCCGTTGGCCCAGCTTGTCGCTGCCGGCAAGGTCGGCCTGCCAGCCCTGTGCGGACTCCTTGAAGCTCGCCGCGAGCTGCTCGGACTCTTGTCGTTGGGCCTCCAGGGCCGCTCGCGCGCGGCTGTCGTTCCCAGGTCCGCCCAGGTAGGCCAGTGTGAGTCGGCGCTCGTTCTGCAGTGCCTTCAGCAGCGGTGCGCTTGGCTCATAGACGGTGCTGTTCAGCGTGTTCACCCAGAGCAGGTTCAGGCCGTCCCGCAGGGTCACCCAGGCCGCGAACGCCCACAGGGCAGTTAGCGACACGAGCATCGCGACCACTTTGGTGCGTACATTGGTACTGCGAGAACGCATTACACCGTCCCAGTCAGCCGTTGAAGCATCTGGCATACAGCTTGGTGAATTGAGGTACCTGGGTGCGTGCGAGCCGTCGGCGCGCGACAACGGGGCACGCTAGCAGTGCCCGAACAATCCCTCAAGCGTCCCTGATCACCGGCTTGCCGGCAGCCTGTCCGGGTTTGGACGCGATTGCGCTGGGCTCCACTGTGGTCAGCTCCAGGTGCTGCCGTGCGAGATGCAGTGCGGCGAGCACTGCGGCTCGGACGATCGCCCTGGGGTGGTAGAGCTCTTTGCCGTACCAGAGGGGAGGATCAGCGCCGCGGCCGGTTGCGTCGCGCAGGTACGCGTAGCCGCGCCGCGCGGCCGTGCCTGCTCCAGCAGTCTGCGGGCGGGTGGACAGCAGCACCTGCAGCGCGTACGCGGTCTCCTCGGCGGTGCCGCCCCATCGTCCCCACGAACCGTCGGACCGTTGGGTGGACAGGATCCAGTCGACGGCCTTCACCACCGACTCGTCCGCAGTGGGCCCGCGGCCGAAGTCGTTGAGCGCCTGGGTGCAGCATGCGGTGGCGTAATACGGCGAGGCGTGCCATCGGTCGCGCCACTGTCCGTCGGGCTGCTGGTGTTCGCGCAGCAGGACCGTGAGCCGATCTATGGCCGTCACGTACCGTGGCGAGGGATTGCTGCCGTGCACGTACTGGCCGAAGGCGTCCAGGACGTGCGCGTTGGTGGTGACGGAAAAGCCGTCCTCACCCGGCCAGGTGCAGAAACCGTCCGCGGTTTCGTACGTCCACAGACCTTGGGGGTCTGCCGGCTGGCCAAGCTTCCCGAGCGCATACAGCGCCACGGACGTGGTGTCCGCGTCAGCGGGAAGTCCGGGCCCGGTGGGGGTGCCTGCTGGACCCATCGCGGCGGCGAGGCTCGCCACCACGCCTGGACGCACCGCGGGCCTTATTCCGGCGCGTGCCAGTCCGCTTACCACCCACGCCTGTTCGAAGACGGTGATGGGAAGCGGGCACGGTACGGGTCCACCGCCGGCTACGGTCGCCAGGTATGCCCAGGCGGGGTCGCCGGGGGTGGCGGGGCCGCCGAACCAGGCAGCGGTCGCCGCCGGCGAGGCGCCGACCGTGCCGGGCAGCGTCGGGCGGATGCCCGCGGCGCGGCGTGCGGCGGGGCCCAGGACCTCCAGGAAATGCAGCAGCTTGCCGGGCAGCTCAGCACCGGCCGCCAAAGCCTGTCGGACCCGGGCGAGGCGATTGTTGTCCATTCCTGCCGGCAGGCCCAGGCGCATGCCGTGCCAGCGTTCGAGGCCGGTGGCCGGCGCGTCCTCAAGTCGGTCGAGGTGCTGATTGATCTCCGCGACGAGCGACGGCACGATGACGTCCGCTGCCGGCGTGTCCGGCACCAGCAGATCCCCGCGTAGCCAATTGGTGAGCGCCTGTAGGCCGCGGCTGGCGGCGGCGGCCAACCGCGCCTGCCCATGATCCCGTTGCGCTCCGGATCCGATCGCACGGATGGTCGCGAGCAGCGCCTCGGTGGCGCTCAGCGTGGGTACCAGCGCATAACCCTCTGGCGGGCCCCAAGCGCCGTCCGCCCGCTGGCTCTCGAGCAGGTACGCGATGCGCTCACCATGCCCGTCGAGCCACGGAGACAGCGTCACGAGCCGGGCGGTCTCGTACACCGATGGAGCAACCTGACCCCACGGCTCCGCCTCCAGAGTGGCGATCAGTTCCCGTACGGCGAAGTCGAGGTCGTTCACAGCGCGGCTGGGTGTGGGGATGCCCTGGCTGCTCACAGGCTGCCCCAGAAGTCTGAGACCTGGTAGAAGCCGCTGGTGAACGCGATCTGGCGTTTCAGGTAGGTAGCCTGCCGGGGGCACGTTGCCTCCAGCGGCCGGATCAGGTCGTGGCAGCCCTCGATGAGCGTGGTGAGCCTGGCGGTCACCTCGGTGGAGTCGTTGACGAGCATGAGCGCGTTGAGGTCCCCCCATTGGAGGTCGCGCCGATACGTAGCGAGGTCGTTGACCAGCCGCAATGCGCGCTGCACCGCGCGGCTGGCGACTCTGAGTTCGGCAATGTGGTCGAGGCAGTCCTGGTCGCCGACGTAGGTCCAGTGCGCCATGTTGACCAGCACACAGGCGAGGTTGTCGGCGTTGCCGAGGTATTCATCGAGCGTTGGAGCAGCAGTGCTCGGCTTCGACGCGGCCTCGGGCGTGGTCTTCCAGGTCCATTCCTGCTCGACCGCCGCGAACATCCGCCCGAGCTCTTCCCGCCACATCGGCTGCATTACCGCAAAGGCAGGCGCCGTCGCCAGATCGCCGCCGATCTCGGCCAACAGCCGGGCCAGTGGGTGCCTGCCGGGGGACGGGCTGCCGTCCGCGACCGCGAGGCAGTCGGCGACGACCGCCCGCACGTCGTCGGCCGTCCTCGCCAGATAGTCGATCTGCCAGTCGGCTGCGAATACCCACAGCAGGGTCCGAGTCGTCACCCGCAGTTGCTCGGCCGGGTATTCGGGTGCGGTGACGGCGATCGACATCGCGATGCTGCTGAACAGGGCTGGGTCGAACGGCCGGCCGGTAAACAGATCCTGGTTGCGGGATACCACCTCGTGCAGGTCACGTTCGAGTCGGACGGCCAGCGCGCAGATCCGTCCGTGCTCCGCCACGGTGAGCAGGTCGTCTCTGGTCAGCGGCAGGTGCGGGTTTGAGATCACGAGACCGAGGAGAGTTCGCGGGGCAGCAGGGTGAGCGTGTTGGGTCGGGGCCGCAGCGATGCGCCGAGCCGCGGCTTGAGGTCGGCTGGCTGCCCGAGCCGGAACCGGAACCGGCTCAGGAGCGTCGCCATGATGATGGGCGCTTCGAGGAGGAAGAGGTACTGTCCGATGCATTGATGCGGGCCGCCCCCGAAGGGGAAGTAGCTGTAGCGGTACTGCCGCTTCGGTCGGTCGGGGGCGAACCGTTCCGGGTCGAACTCGTCCGGGCGATCCCAGAACGCCTCCATCCGCTGGGTCGCGTACGGGCTCACCAGGATCGTCGCCCCGGCCTCGATCCGGACGCCGCCCAGGACCTGCTCCCCTACCGCCGTACGCGGGATGGTCCAGCCCGCGGGCCAGAGCCGCAGCATCTCGTCCAGGACCATCCGGGTGTAGCGCAGCTCCGGGATGTGCGTCCGCTGCACCGGCCCATGCCCGACTACCTCGTCGATCTCGGCGTAGAGCCGGGAGGCCACCTCGGGATGCGTCTCGAGGACCGGCCACAGCCAGGACAGGACGCCGATCGTGGTCTCGTTGGCCGTGGAGAACATGGCGACCACATCGCTGCGGATCTGCTCCTCGCTGGCCTGCGACCCGTCAGCCCGTGGGCGGCACAGTGTCGCGATGATGTCGTCGCCGTCGCCCGGGTCTGCCCGCTCCTTCCGGATGATCGGCAGAACCAACGAGTCGATGCCTGCCACGGCGTTACGGAAGGCGCGGTCGCCTGGCAGGGGAATCCAGTAGGGCAGCCCGGGGGCGATCAGGCGAGACACCATCGTCCGCGTGATCGTGTCCAGGTGCGCGTAGATCTGGAGCGCATCAGGCACTGGGATCTTCTTGCCGAAGAGCACCCGCGTGGTGGCCTGGCATACGACCCGCGACATCAGGGTGATGGCGTCGACGGCCTGGCCCGCTCGTGCGGGCTCGTCCAGGGCGTCGACCGCCTCGCGGATCGCCACCGCCATCCGGTCGATCAGCATCTCGGCGCGCTTGGCGGTGAACAACGGTTGCAGGGTGTCCCGGCTGGACTCCCACAACTCGCCCTCGGTGACGAGGATCGCGTCACCGACAACCCGCCGGACCCCCCGCCAGAGCATGCTCTCGGCGTCGCGGATGTAGTTGGTCCTGTCGCGCAGGATCTGCTGCAGGTGCTCTGGATGAGTGACCAGATAGGGACGGAAGGTGCCGAGGTTGAGCCGCACGACCTCGCCACCGGCCTGGTTGCCGAAGTGGACAAGCGCCCCCAACGGGTCCCGGACCAGGTGCGGCAGTGCGCGGCGCAGGGGAACGGACCTGGCCTGGCCGGCGACGACCTGCGCTTCGGACATGGGCACCTCCACGATCTGTCGTACAACCGGGCCCATGGCGGCTGCGGCCAGGTAGGTCTGGTGAAAGCAAGGCCCTTGATGATCATCGCACGCATCGCCCCGCAACGCCAGATATGTCCACCGTCCTCAGCGGACTTTCGGGCGATGGGGTGTGTCCATCAGGTTGACTGAGCGGTCAACCCGTGGGGTGGCATGTTGCCTGAGCGGTCAACCCGTGCGGTGCATGGACGCATCCACGCCGGAGCCGGTCACCCGCGCTCCGCCGGCACGGTCACCGGACCCTTCGACCAGGCGCTCCCGCCTGGCCGAGTCGAGGCGCCGCAGCGGACATCACCTTGCCGTTACCACTCCTGTCGCTGGGAGCCCCTCATATGTAACATCCCTCGACTGGACCGATGGCAGGGTGGAGGTGACCGGGGTGCTCCCTACCGAGGTTCTCGATACGTCCCTACTTCCACCAGCTGACCGCTTTGCCTGTTGGTATGAGGTCGTATCGCAGGAGGCCGCCCCGACCCACGTCAGATGCCCGCACATCGAGAACTTCACGGCCGTGGCAAAGCGAGTGGACCTGGGCAGCGTCCGGCTGGCGGAGCTGCACTACCCAACCCTGGAAACCATCCGATCGCCGCGCCTGGTGCGCAAATCGCAACCCGACACGTACCAGTTGGTGCTGATGACAACCGGGTCGAGCGTCGCCATCCAGGACCGCACAGAGTCGCCCCTGGGGCCGTCGTCGTTCACCCTGCTTGACAACACCCGGCCGTTCACCGGCTCGCACTTCTCGGACGGGCCGGTGCTCGCGGGCTCCATCTCCCTTCTCATCTCGCGTCAGTCGTTGCCCCTGCATCCCGACCGGGTACGCCGGTTGCTCGCCACCTCGATCCCCTCCGACACAGGTATGGCGGCCCTGCTCGCTCAGTTCGTTCAGCGCCTGGTGACGTACCCCGAGCAGTTTGCCGCGAGTGACGCGCCAAGGCTCGGCATGATGGCGCTGGACCTCGCCGCCGGCGCCCTGGCGCAGCAGCTGGAGGTTCAAGGGACACTCCCGGTCGACGTCCGGGAACGCACGCTGCGTGCGGAGATCCGGGCCTTCATCGAGAAGAACCTTGGCGACAGTGAACTCAACCCCACCTCGGTCGCCGCGGCCCACCACATCTCGCTGCGCACCCTGCACCGCCTCTTCGAGCAGGAGGACCACACCGTGGCGGGATTGATCCGCCAACGACGCCTGGACCGGTGCCGGCGAGATCTGATCAATCCCCGGTTGGCCCACCAAGCGATCCAGAGAATTGCCGCCCGCTGGGGGTTCGCCGACAAAGCGCACTTCAGTCGGCTCTTCAAGGCGTGTTACGGCATGTCGCCACAGGAGTACCGCGAGCAGCACCGCCAGCTTTGAACTCCCATTGGCGCTCCTGTGCCCGGTAGTCAGCCGTGCGTCGAGGAGGACCGGGCGATGGCGGCCAGTTGGGCTCGGGAGGTGGCACCGAGTTTGGGGAACGCCTTGTAGAGGTGGTAGCCGACGGTGCGCGGGCTGAGGAAGAGCTGCGCGGCGATGTCGCGGTTGGAGGCACCACCGGCCGCCAGCCGTACGACCTGGCGTTCCTGGGGAGTGAGCACGCTGAGCGGATCGCCCGCCTTGCGCGGCGCCGCCGGCACGTCCCCGGTCGCGCGCAGCTCGGCGCGAGCGCGGTCTGCCCACAGCTCCGAACCGAGTCGGTCGAAGATCTCCAGCGCGCCGCGCAACTGTGCGCGGGCGTCCGACCGCCGCCGTGCCCGGCGCAGCCACTCGCCGTAGGCGAGCCGCGTCCTCGCCAGCTCGTACGGCTGGGCGTCGTCATGGAGCTGCACGGCCCGCGCGAAGTGCGCTTCGTTCTCCTCGACGAGCGCCCGGCAGCGCATGGCGATCGCTTCCGCCGACGGCTGACGGACGTGCCGCGCCCAGGCCAGGTAGCGGGCGAGCGGCTCCGCTGCCTGCCCCGGCTGGCCGCTGCGGACAGCTGCCTCGACCTGGTCGGGGGCGGACAGAACGGCGATGCTGCTGACGGGGATGGCCTGCAACTGCTGGAGGGCGGCGTCCGGGCGGCCCAGGCCGAGGTCGAGCAGGCCCAGGGCCCAACGCCCGATGGCCGCCGCGAGCACCATGCCCTGCTGGTCGGCTCGCGCCACGCCCGCTTCGGCCTTCGCCCGGCACTCCTGCGCGTCGGCGAGGTGCGCGAGCACCCAGGCGAGCGAGCACGTGAGGTGGCTGACCCGGTGCTCGTGGCCCAGGTCCGTCGCCAGCCGCAACCCCGCGTTGAGGGTCGCGGTGGCCTCGCCGTACCGGCCGCGCCACCCCTGCGCGAGTCCGTGGTCGAGGAGCGCGTTGGCGAGCCAGCCGATCATCCCGTTCCGCTGGCAGTCCGCCACGACTCCGGCGGTGATCTCCTCGCCGAGGGCGGCTCGGCCCAGCGCGAAACACAGCGAGGCGGTGAAGGTCAGTCCGGGCACCCCCAGCCCGGTGCGATGGTGTTCGTCCACCGCCTCACCCATGCGGGTGATCCCACCGCGGATGTCACCGCACATCAGGCGGGTCAGCCCGAGCGCACCGGTGACCAGCGGTGAGTCGATCGGGGGGAGCGCGCGGAGGCTGGCGGCCGCCTCCTCCGCCAGCTGGGTGTCGCCGGCGAACCACGCACAGCGGATGGCCTCCACCAGCAGCCAGGTGGCCCGCTCGGTGGACCGGGCTGCCAGGCGCGGGACGCCGGCCATGATGATCCGGCCCGCCGCGAGCGGTGCGCCCAGCTCGAATTCGCGATGGGCGCGTACCTGGATCAGCGCAGCGATCATGTCCGGGTCGTCCACATCGGGTGTGGCGCGGTCGGCGAGGGCGGCGGCCCGATCCATCAGTCCGGCGTCACTCGCCGCCAGCGCGGCGGCGGCGAGTCGCCCGGATCGTCGTACCGGGTCGGCGGTGAGTTCGGCGGCCCGCTCGTAGGCCGCGGCGATCGCGGCGTGGCCGCCGCGGGTCCGTGCCCGTTCCGCGGCTTCCGCCAACTCCCGGGCGATGTCCTCGTCGGGACCGAGCGCGGCGGCGGCCAGGTGCCACGCCCGCCGGTCGGCCGCGTCGACGGCCGGCGAGCGGGTGAGGGCGTCGGCAAGGGCACGGTGTACGGCGAGGCGGCGGGTGGCCGGCGCGCCCTGGTAGGCGGCAGTGCGGATCAGGGGGTGGCGGAAACCGACGACATTCCCCTTGACCTCGATCAGCCGGCTCCGCTCGGCCGCGCCCAGCGCGTCGAGGGTGGCGCCCGCGGCTACCAGCGTCCCCAGCTCACCGGAGCCGTCCGCCGCCGCGATCAGCAGCGCGGTTCGCGCGGTCTCGGGCAGCGCGGCTATCTGTGCCTGGAACGCTTCCTGGACCCGATCGGCGACGGGCATGGCACCCACCGGTGAGAGTCGTCCCGCCCGCTGCTCGGCGCTGAGTGCGGCGGGCAGTTCGATGAGCGCCAGCGGGTTGCCGTCCGATTCGTCGATGAGGCGCTGTCGTACCTGCGGTGGGAGGTCGGCCGGGAGCAGGGCGGCGGCGGCTGCCCGGTCCAGCGCGCCGAGCCGGAGCTCGGGCAGCCCCACGGCGGGAAAGCCCGCACGGGCGGCGA
Source organism: Micromonospora sp. NPDC006431 (assembly GCF_042870725.1). NCBI lineage: Bacteria > Bacillati > Actinomycetota > Actinomycetes > Micromonosporales > Micromonosporaceae > Micromonospora > Micromonospora sp. NPDC006431. Next base: position 91,731 of record NZ_JBIAHQ010000004.1, on the reverse strand, counting down.
AGAGCATGACGACGCCTTCCGCGTCGAGGCGGCGGGCAGCGAACATGAGTGCGTCGATGGACGCCTGGTCGAACCACTGCGCGTCGTCGACGAGGCAGAGCAGCGCGCCGTCGCCGGCCAGCTCGGTGAGCAGGCTCAGCGTGGCCAGCCCGACCAGGAACCGGCTCTCCGGAGCGGTGTCGCCCAGTCCCAGAGCGGCGTTGAGCGCGGTGGCCTGCGTGGCGGGCAGCGTGTGGATCCGGTCGAGCCCGGTGCGCAGGAGCAGGTGGAGTGCGGCGAACGGCAACATCGCCTCGGACTCGACACCGACTCCGCGCAACACCCGCAGGCCCTCGGCCCGCCCGGCGGCGTGCTTCAGGAGCGCGGACTTGCCGATCCCCGCCGGGCCCCGGATGACCAGGCTTCCGCTCCGGCCGCTGCGGGCCGCCGTCAGGAGCCGCTCGATCGTCGCCTGCTCCCCCACTCGTCCGTGCAGCACGGTCAGGAAGGTACCGTCACGATGACTGATTCGGCGTGGCCTGGCCCTCCGTAGCTTCGTGATCATCCGCACGGACGTACTACGAAGGGACCCCGGGATGACCACCGTCGCCAGCACCGTCCACCCCGCCGCCGACACCAAGCTGCTCCGCTTCGCCCTCAAGCAGGACGCGCTGGGCTCGGGCGCCAACGGAGTCGTCTACGTCGTCGTCGCGGCGATCTTCGGTGAGCTGTTCGGCCTGCCCGCCGCCCTCCTCTACCCGATCGGTGTCTTCCTGATCGCGTGGGCCGCCGCGCTGTTCGTCCTCGCCGCGCGGCCGATGGTGAGCCGGGCCGCGGTGGGTGTGGTGATGGCGGTCAACGTCGTCTGGGTGGTCGCGAGCGTCGAACTGCTCGTCGCCGGTTGGTTCCCGTTGACCGGCCTCGGCACCGCATTGGTGATCGTCCAGGCGGTGGCGGTCGCCGGCTTCACCGTCCTGCAGTTCGCCGGCCTCCGCAAGGCCGGGTGAACCGCGAGCCCTCGGCGCCCGCCCCGGCCGGGGCGGGCGCCGGGCACGTCGGCCGCGCTCACGACGATTCACCAGGCGCCGGGGTCGGCGATCGCGGCGGCCGGCCGGTAGCCGCCCAGGACGCCCAATCCATCCGACTCCGTATAGCCGTGGCCCCGCCCGTCGAGGAACAGTTCGACCTTGCAGGGCTTGACCCAGATCTCCAGCACGTCGCTGCCCTGTCGGCGTACGCGGTAGGGCCCGGCTGTCAGATCACCGGCCCCGTCGCCGGCGGTCACCGCCGGGCGTTGAGCTCGAACGGTGAGCCAGCGACCTGAGGAGTCACCCACCACTAGTGATCCTTCGGAGAAGGGATCCGAGCGGCGCAGGCTCAGCTGGACCGAACATTCCAGCAGGCGGGCACCGGTGGGCAGCGATTGCAGGCGGAACGGCACCGCGCAGCGGCGGGCGCCGTCGAAACGCACGCGGCCTGCCGCGCCAACCGCCTCGTCGCGGTCGTCCGCGTAGATCTCGAGTCGAGCCCAGAGGCCGTCGACCGGTTGCCAGCGCACGAACCACAGACCCGACCCGCCCGACGGCCCCGGATCCACCCAGGCGGTTCCCGGCCGCTCGCCGACGCGTACGCCCGCCGGTGGCCGGGGCCGGCCCGACGACGACAACGTCTGCCGGAGGCCGTCCAGCATCGCCGCGCTGCCTGCCAGCACGAATCGTGCCTGGCCGGTCCCGCCCTGGAACTCGACGCTTTCGACGCCACGGCCCGTGGTCCAGGTGGCGTACCGAGCGCCGGAGACCAGGTTGTCGGCCGTGAAATGAACGACGGCAGGATCGGTGCCGACGAGGTCGGGCCGCTCGGCGGCGCCGGGCTGGTTCGGCGATGCCGGCAGCAGAAGCGCTGTCTGCCGGGCGGTCTGGCCGAGCGGCACCACCATGAATACGGCCGCCACCACCGCACAGGCTGCCGCCACGCACGAGGTGACCAGCCCCCGACGCCGTCGCCGCAGGTGGCGCCCGCGAAGAACGGCCTGTGCCACGATCGGCGCCGGGTCGACGTCGGCTCCCGCATGGGCGTCGAGCATCACGGCGAGACGCTGGTCGAGGTCGGACGACATCAGAACACTCCCATCGGTTCGGCGGCGTCTCGGCCCAGCCGATCGCGCAGCGCCGCCAGGGCGCGCTTCGCATGCGTACGGACCGTGCCCGTGGAGCAGTCCAGGATCTCGGCGATTGTCCAGTCGTCGAGATCTTCGTAGTACCGCAGGACGATCACCGTGCGTTGTCGCGCGGGCAGGGCGCGGACAAGCTGCCACAGGGCGTCCCGCTCGGCGACCTCCACGGTCTCGTCGCTCGCACCCGGGCGCTCGGCCACTGCGGTGACCAGGACCTCCCGGCTGCTGCGCCGACGCCACCACGAGTGGTGGGCGTTGACGAGCATCCGGCGTACGTACAGGTCAGGTTGCTCCATTCGCGAGATACGCCCCCACCGGGCGTACGCCCTGGCGAGGGTGTCCTGAAGGAGGTCCTCGGCCCGGTGCTCGTCACTGGTGAGCAAACGGGCGAGCCGCAGAAGCGCCGAAACCCGGGCGAAGGCATACTCCTCGAACGTCACGCCTTATTGAACGCAGTGGGACGCCCGTTCCGTAGACACAAACGGCCCGGCACTTCGTACCTGTCTGGTAGCCGGAGCCCAGCTGCGCTGGCGGCCGCGGACGGCGTCGGGCAGTGTCGAGACTCGTGGATGCCATGACGATCGCCGCCGCTCAACCGTTGGTGACCCGCGACCCGGTCGAGAATGGAGCCGTGGTGCGCGCGCTCATGCGCGAAGCGCATGAGCGGGGAGCACGCCTGGTGCAGTTCCCCGAAGGAGCTCTCACCGGCTATATCGGACAGGCAAAGCGGCACTTCGCCGGCTGGAACATCGACTGGGCGCCGGTCCGGGCCCAACTCGACGAGACGGCCGCGCTCGCGGGCGAGCTCGATCTGTGGGTGGTGCTGGGCGGCAACCACCGCCTGACCGGCCCCCACCGCCCCCACAACAGCCTGTACGTGATCTCCAACCGAGGTGAGATCGTCGACCGCTACGACAAGCGGTACCTCTCCCACACGGAGGTGACCGGCTACTACTCACCCGGCTTCGAGCCGGTGGTGGTCGACGTGTCCGGGTTCCGTTTCGGCTTGGCCCTCTGCATCGAAATCAACTTCGCGGAGGTGTTCCTCGACTACCTGCACCGCGGCGTGGACTGCGTGCTGTTCTCGTCCTTCTCCCAGGACCCCGTGTTCGGCGTGATCGCCCAGGGCTACGCCGCCGCCAACTGCCAGTGGTTCAGCGTTTCGGTTCCCGCCCAGTGCAGCCCAGCCATGCCCAGTGGAGTGATCGGCCCCCACGGCGCCTGGCTGGGGCGGTGCACCTCCGACGGCCGCAGCGGGCTGGTGTGCGTCGACCTCGACCGGCAGGCCCCGGAGCTGAAGGTGGCTCTGCACGCCGCCCGGCCGTGGCGCGCCACCGCCCGCGCCGGCACGATCTACGAACAGCGCCGCGTGGAGGATCTTCGCAGCAGCGACCGCACCGCGCGGTAGTCATTGACGGCTACGCCTCGCCCCTTCGCACGTCCCGGCCGGCGCAGGTAAGCCGGCGTGCGAGGTAGTCGCCGAGCGACGTGGCTTTCGGCACCTCGGGGTCGCCCGTGGAGCCGGCGGGGACGTAGCGGGTGTGCCGCAGTTCCGCCACGAACTCGGACACGGGCGCGCCAGCGTGTAGCCCGGTGGTGATCGCGGTCGACAGGGCGTCGGTCAGGCCGGCCAGGGTGGAGCCGTGCTTGCCGACGTGCAGCTCGACGTGGGTGAGCCGGTCGGCAGCGGCGGCGGTGACGAGGCGACCGGGGGTGCCATCCAGGACGAACTCAGTCGTGGTGCCTGCCGTCCGGCGGGGTGCCGGAATGCGAGTTCGCCCAAGGTCTGTCATCGTCGGGTGCTCCTTCACGCTCGCGCCTCGCCCCGTGCCGTCGAGGACCTCGACACGGTAGGCAGCCGGACGGGCCGGCACCAGCGCGACACGCTACTCATTCGCACAGGTGAACGAAGACGATCAGGAAGGCAGGCAGCACTGCGTAGGCCGGTGTTGTCCGGTCCACGGGAGTGGCGAGCGACCGGGTGGAGGGGGCCAAGCCCGTGCGGTGCCCCGCTACGGGGTCGCGCGTATCGCGTATCGGGTGATAAGCACACTTCATGACCTGGTCCAAGTCGCGGTCAACCCACCCGTCGGCCTCAACCTCGCACGTCATCACCGGCACCGCTGTCATGCTGGCGTGGTTCGCTGCTGCCGCGGCCGCGACCGTCTATTGGGTGGCGCACCAGTCGAACAGGGCGGGCGCCTGCGACAGCTTCTGCGTGTCGGACCGGGTCGAGGCCTTCGTCGTGGCGTTCTTCGTCGGCATCCCAGCCGGCGTTGTCGGCCTGTTCGCCGGTGCGGTCCTCCTCGCGTTACTCGGACGGCGGATCCGTTCAGGATGGCTCGTTGGCAGTCTCGCCGGCGTTGGTGGCCTCGTCACCGGCCTGGTCGTCGTGGTCGGCGGGCTGCTGGTCTGGACCCGGGTCACCGAGGCCGCCGGATGGTGACGGGTGGGGCACGGAACGGCGAGCCGCGAGCATGCCCTCCACCATGCCGGCTGTAACGGCGGACGACGGATCGACGCTCACCTACAAGGGACGGCCGCAAAGCATGGCCAGACCCTTCGCCGGGCGGGACGTAGGCCCACACCTCCCCCACAGTCCCGTCCGGCCTCCACAGTCCGACCCGTAACAGCGACCCCTGACGCTGCCGGAGGCCCCGTGATCGTCGAATCAACCACCCGCACACCGCCGCCCCGCTGGCCGGTTACCAACAGCCGGCCGGCGCCCGCCGCCCGGAATCAGCCAACGCAGCCGATACCAGAGCCGCGCGACTGGTTGCCGTACGTGGCGTTGGCCGTCACGACCGTGATGATCGGATGCTTCGCCACGGTCGTGGTCGTGCTGGCTCGATAGCCGGCCCTGCCTCAGCTGAACCGCGAACGCCCCCACCCGCCTCGCGTGGGGGCGGTTTCAGCGCACGCGTGGTGTGTGTGGCGTGGGGGGGGGGGGGGGGGTTAAACCCCCCCCCCCCCCCCCACCCACCCCCCCCACACCACCCCCCCCCCCCCCCCCCCCCCCCCCCCCCCCCGGCCCCCGCCCCCGCCG
>NZ_JBIAHQ010000004.1:0-86525 GCF_042870725.1 Micromonospora sp. NPDC006431 | reverse complement strand
GGGGCGGGCGCGGCGCGCGGGCCCGGGGGGGGGGGGGGCGGGGGGGGGGGGGGGGGGGGGGGGGGGGGGGGGCGGGCCCCCCCCCCCCCCCCCCCCCCACGACTTTTCTCCGCCGAACTGTCGCCACCGTCCGTCACGACGAAGCCGGCGGACTGCACGGGCGCCGGCTCATCGTCCTCGGCTACCAGCACCAGCGGGGACGGTCAGCAGGACCAGGCCCAGGGCGAGGACGACCATCCCGGACCACGACGCGGCCGGCAGGCGTTCATCGAGGACGGCGACACCCAGGACCGCTGCCACGGCTGGCTCGGCCAGGGTCAGCGACGTGGCCACCGACGCGGGGGTACGGCGCAGTCCGTGCCCGAAGAGCCGGTAGGCCAGGTAGACGGTGAACAGGGCAAGGTACAGCGCCACCGCCACGCCGCGGGTAGCGGCGAGCCAGTGCGGGTTGGTGAACAGCACGAACGGCAGGACGAGCAGCCCGGCTGCGCCGAACAGCACGCCCATCACCGCATCGGATGGGTGTTCGCGGGTGATCAACCTCCCGCCGATCAGCGAGTAGGCGGCGTACGACAGGCCGGCGCACCCGGCGAGCGCGACGCCGGTCAGGTCCATGGGCGCGGCATGTCCGGTGAGCCCGGGGCCGAGCACCAGAAGGGTGCAGCCCAGCACGGCGGCCGCGGTGGCGCCGCTCCAGCGTGCGGTCGGCCTGGCCTGCGAAGTGATCCAGGACAGCAGGCCGGCGAAGATCGGCGCACTGCCCAGGGCAACCACGGTGGCCACCGCCACGCCGGTCCGGGCCACGGCGGGGTAGAACGTGACCGGATACCCGGCCACCGCCAGCGCACCCAGGACGAGCAGCCACCGCTCAGGGCGGGTGCAGCTGGCGGGCAGCGATCGGGCGCGGCGTGAGGTGAGGAACAGCAGGGCGCCGCCGAGGGTGAGACCGGCGCCCCCGATCGCCGCCGCCGGTGCACCGGCGGGTGCCAGGGAGCTTGCGGTCCCGGTCGTACCCCACAGAACGGCTGCGGTGAGGATGGGCACCGGGCCGCCCAGGGAACCGGTGCGGGAGGGGCATTGGCCGGTGGCCGGGCAGGTGGGAGCTTGAGGTGAAATACGGTTCGGCACAGTAGTGGTCTTCCGTCGTCGAATGCGTCTGGGACTCGATCCGAAACGGGCGCACCACAAGAACCTGACCCGCCCGCCGTCGACGGGGGTCAGGGGTTCACACCATCAGTGTCTGCGCCCGATCAGGCGCAGAGCGGCGGCAGAACGACATGCCAGTAGGAGTTCACCCCGCGATCGTAGCTGCCTGGGACCGCTGGCTGAGGAAAGGCCCAATCCCGGCTGAGGATGAAGTGGCCAAGATCGATCAGGAATCAAGAAGTGCAGGCCACGGAGCCGCACCTAGCATGATCGTCATGGACATCACCATTCACACGAGCTTCCTTCCGCATGTCGACCCGGACGCCTCCGTGGCCTTCTACCGCGACGTCCTCGGCTTCGAGGTCCGCACCGACGTCGGCCAGGGCAAGATGCGTTGGATCACGGTCGGCCCCGTCAACCAGCCCGACACGTCCATCCTCCTGGCGCCGGCGGCCGCCGACCCCGGGATCACCGAGGACGAGCGCCGCACCATCGCCGAAATGATGGCCAAGGGCACCTACGGCTGGATCCTGCTGGCCACCCGGGACCTCGACGGCACGTTCGAGAAACTGCAGGCCGGCGACGCCGAGGTCGTCCAGGAGCCGACCGAGCAGCCGTACGGCATCCGCGACTGCGCCTTCCGCGACCCCGCCGGCAACCTGGTCCGCATCCAGGAGCTTCGCTGACCGACCGGTCACTCGGCCGTGCTGGCGGGTGCCACGACCACCTGCGGGAACGGGGCGGCCGGCCCTTCCCGGCCGCCGCCCTCACCCACACCCCTCGGCGGGCCGCTCCATGCTCGCGGGCATCGACGAAAAGGAGCTCTCTCATGTGTCACCCCTCGTGGGGGCGCGCGCTCACCGCGGCGCACCGCCTCACCGACCTCGCTCGGCTGCGCCGCGTCCGCGACCGGATCGACCGGGAGTACGCGCAGCCGCTGAACGTCGAGGCGCTCGCCCGCGGCGTGAACATGTCGGCCGGGCACCTCAGCCGCCAGTTCCGGCTGGCCTACGGCGAGTCGCCGTACGCGTACCTGATGACGCGGCGCATCGAGCGGGCGACGGCGCTGCTGCGGCGTGGCGACCTCAACGTCACCGAGGTCTGCTTCGCGGTCGGGTGCTCCTCGCTGGGTACCTTCAGCACCCGCTTCACCGAGCTGGTCGGCATGTCGCCCAGCGCCTACCGGCGCCACGCAACCAGCGCTGCGGCGGGGATGCCATCGTGTGTGGCGAAACAGGTGACCAGACCGGTCAGGAATCAAGAAGCCCTGGTCGCCGAGCCGCAACTAGCGTGATTGCCATGACATCCATCGAATCCGTCACCCTCGACGTGGCCGACCCCGCGGCCGCCAGCCGCTTCTACACCGCCGCCTTCGGTTTGGACACGCAGATCCGCCTGCGGGCCTCGGAGGCACCGACGACCGGTTTCCGTGGGTTCACGCTGGCGCTCACGGTGTCCCAGCCGGCCACCGTCAACGGCTTCATCGGCGCCGCCCTGGACGGCGGCGCCACGACGCTGAAGCCGGCCGCGAAGTCGCTCTGGGGCTACGGCGGTGTCGTGCAGGCCCCGGACGGGACGATCTGGAAGGTCGCGACCTCGGCGAAGAAGGACACCGGCCCGGCGACCCGGCAGATCGACGAGTTGGTGCTCCTGCTGGGTGTCGCGGACGTGGCAGCGAGCAAGCGGTTCTACGTCGAGCGCGGCCTCGCCGTGGCGAAGAGCTTCGGCCGCATGTACGTCGAGTTCGCTGCTGGGTCGAGTCCGGTCAAGTTGGCGCTGTACCGGCGCCGTGCCCTTGCCAAGGACGTCGGCGTCGCTCCCGAGGGCACCGGATCGCACCGACTTATGATCGGCGGCGATGCCGGGGCTTTCACCGACCCGGACGGGTTTGCCTGGGAGGCCTCCTCGCTGGCCCCCACGCCCTGATTCACGGGGGGCTCGCTCGGCCCTTGCCCGGCGAGCCCCGTCACGGCACTACTTCGGCGTCGGGTCGGCAGGGAACTGCTCATGTCCCAGCACGGCGAGCAGTTGCAGCTTCTCGTAACCCTCGCTGCGCGGTGGCGCGGTGAGCACGAGCAGTGCCTGGGACTGGTCCTCGGTGATCAGCGCCTGGCAGTCCAGTTCGATCGCACCGAGCCGGGGATGGATGAGCGTCTTGTGGTCCTCGAAGCGCTTGGCCACCTCGTGTCGTTGCCACAGCTCGGCAAACTCCGCGCTCGCCTTCTGCAGGGCCCGCACGATCTCGCCGGCCCGTGACTGCGGGCCCATCGACCCGTACGCGGCGCGCAGGTTGGCGACCTGGGCGCGGCTCTGCCGGTCGCGGTCCTCCTCGGGGTAGCGCAGCCGCTCCGCGGGCTCGGTGAACCACCGGTAGATCTCGCTGCGGGCGAGGCCGGTGTAGCCGGATCTGTCGCCGAAAAGGGCTTCGGCCATCCGGTTCTGCACGAGGATCTCGCCGAGGTTGGACAGGATGAGCGCCGGGGTGTCGTCGAGCCGGTCCAGCACGCGCAGCAGCGCCGGGGCGACGTGCGTCCCCGCGGACACCGACGCCGGGGCGTTCTGCCCTGCCACCCGGAAGAGGTAGTCGCGTTCGTCGCCGGTCAGCCGCAGCGCCCGGGCGAGCGACGCCAGCATCTGCGGGCTCGGCTGCGGGCCGCGCTGCTGTTCCAGGCGCGTGTAGTAGTCGGTCGACATGGCGGCGAGGGCAGCGACCTCCTCACGCCGCAGGCCGGGTGCGCGTCGGCGGGCGCCAGCAGCCAGCCCGACGTCCCCGGGCTGCAGTGCCTCTCGGCGGCGGCGCAGGAAGTCGGCCAGGGCTGCACGGTCCATGATCCCAGTATCCGCAGGCGGCGGGAGCCAACCAGGGATTGCCGATCCCCCGATAACCGGTCTCTTAATCCGCCCTCGAGGAACGGCGAGGCTCGGGGCATGAACATCTCCGGAAACACGATCTTCATTCCCGGCGCCACGAGCGGTATCGGCCTGGCCCTCGCCGTCGAGTTGCGGGCCAGGGGTAACACGGTCATCGTCGGCGGCCGGCGTACCGACCTGCTCGACAAAATCGCCGCGGAACATCCGGGCATCGACACCGTACGGATCGACACGACGGACCCGGCGAGCATCGCCGCCGCCGCGAAGGAGGTGCTGGCGAAGCACCCGGACCTCAACGTCCTCGTCACGATGGCCGGCATCATGCGCGTCGAGGACTGGCAGCAGCCCGAATCGTTCCTCGCCTCGGCGGAGGAGGTGGTGACGACCAACGTGCTCGGCCCGATCCGGCTCATCGCCGCGTTCATCGCGCACCTGCGGGCGCAGCCGGACGCCACCATCGTCACCGTCTCCTCGGGCCTGGCGTTCACGCCGCTGAAGGTCACCCCGAGCTACAACGCGTCGAAGGCCGCGATCCACATGCTCAGCGAGTCGATCCGGCTGCAGCTCGCCGACACGACCGTGAAGGTCGTGGAGCTCGAACCGCCGGCCGTCCGTACCTCGTTGCTGCCCGGGCAGGAGGACAGCGAGTTCGCGATGCCGCTGGACGAGTTCGTGGCGGAGGTCGTCGCGTTGCTGGAGTCGCAGCCCGACGCCAGGGAGATCCAGGTCGAGCGCGTGAAGTTCCTCCGGTACGGCGAAGCGCGCGGCGACTACGACCAGGTCGTCGCGACGCTCAACGCGTCCGACCCGCACGGAAAGTAGCCCCGGACTCCCCTGGCGGCGCGGGTTCGACGCCGCGTCACCCGCCCTGGACGCCCGGCGACGTCGCCTCGACCGTCGCCATCGAAGCTCCACCGGCTGGTCACACCGGCTTCGACAAGAGATCATCGTCGGCTTCACGGGCGGCGTTTAAGGTCTTTATGCCCCCTACCGGGCGAACTGTGCGCCGTTCTCGAACCGGAGGAAACGCCGCATCGGCACTGGCCTTTCCACCGTCTGATCCGGGAGGACCCGTTGAGACTGAGCATTCATCGCCGTACCCTGCTCGGCGTCGCGCTCGCCGCCGCGCTGGCACCGCTGTCGCTGGCCGCGCCGGCCGGCGCGACCGAGCCTGCGGGGTCGGCCGCGCCGCCCGTGGCGCTGCGCGTGGCCACCTACAACATCCACGCCGGGGCCGGCGAGGACAACGTCTTCGACCTCGTCCGGACCGCCGAGGCGATCCGGTCTCTGGACGCCGACGTGGTCGGCCTTCAGGAGGTGGACGTCCACTGGGGTGACCGCAGCGACTTCGTCGACGAGGCCCAGGAGCTCGCCCACCGGCTGGGCATGTGGGCCTTCTTCGCGCCGATCTACGACTTCGACCCGCTGACCGCCGGTGCGCCCCGCCGGCAGTACGGGGTAGCGGTGCTCAGCCGCTATCCGATCCTCGATGCCGTGAACAACGAGATCACCCGGCTTTCCACCCAGGTGCCCAACCCGGTACCGGCCCCGGCGCCAGGCTTCGCCGAGGTGACGATCAACGTGCGGGGTGCACACGTGCACGTGTACTCCACGCACCTCGACTACCGGGCGGACCCGACCGTGCGGCGCATGCAGGTCGAGGACACGCTGAAGATCCTGGCCGCCGACTCCGGACCGAAGGTGCTGGTCGGCGACCTCAACGCGCAGCCGGGGGCGCCCGAGCTGACCGCCCTGTGGCAGGACCTGCGTGATGCCGCCCCGACGGGCGCCAAGACGTACCCGGCGATCAACCCGGTGAAGCGGATCGACGTCATCAGTGTCTCGCCGGACATCACCGTGGTGGGCACGGCCACTGCGGCGACGGCAGCGTCGGACCACCGGCCGGTGGTCGCCGACCTCCTGCTGCACCAGCGCGGCAACTGATCCGGACACCAGCCGACGGCGGGGGTGCTCCGGTCCGGGGACCGGAGCACCGCCCTCGCCACGGTCCCCGGTCAGCGGGCGTGGTGCGCGGCGAGGTGGGTCAGCATCGTCTGGTTGGCTTCCCAGCCGTCCGGGAACTTCACCGGCACGTCCAGGTGCACCCGCTCGGTTGACGGGTGTGCGTCGAGCAGCTCGGCGATCCCGGCCCGCGCCACCACGAGGCACGCGTGCCGGTGCCGGGATGCCAGCACGCACAGCCGCCCCGACTCCAGGTGGAACGCGGTCGCGTCCCGCCGCCCGGACAGCGGGTGCAGCACGACCGTCACGTCGTACTCCCGGCCCTGCAGCCGGTTGGCGGTGTCGACGGTGATACCCGCGCCGGCCTCGCCGAGCCGCGCCCGGATGGCGGCCACCTGGTCGCGGTGGGCAGCGCCGACGGCGATCCGGTCCGCGGTCACCGGCGCGCCGTCGGGCGCCTGCTCGGAGATCGCGACCGCACCCCGCCGCAGCACCCGGAGCGCGAGGGCCGCGCAGGCCGCGGCAGCCTCCCCATCGGTACGCAACGTGTGCCGGGCCGGCAGCTCGTACAACCCCCAGCCGGTGGCCGCCGCCACGTCCACCGTCGCGTCGTAGGCGTCACCGGGTCCGGGGTCGGTGAGCGACAGGGCGCGGTCGGCGGGCCCGGTGCCGGACCGGAACCCGGTGAACGGGTAGAACGCCGCCGCCACCACCGGCGCGGCGGTGGCGGGCAGCCGCCAGGACACCGGCAGCCGGTGTACGGGCAGGTCCGGGTTGTGCCGCATCAGGGTGGCCACCGCCGACTGCATCGGATCCCAGGTCAGGCCGGTCCAGCGGGCGGTCTCGACGGTGGAGAACGGGTCGAGCTGCCCAGGATCGCCCACGAACAGCGCCCGCTCGAACCGGCCGGCCACGCGCAGCAGGGCGTCGGAGCGCATCTGGTACGCCTCGTCGACGATCGCCCACGGCCAGCAGCCCTCGGCGACGGTGGCCCACTTGGCGGCCGTACCGATGATGACGGCCGAGGCGGCGAGGTCGGCGACCTTGGCGGCGACCCGGACCGTCTCGTGGCTCTCGACCCGGTCCGTGGGTTTGTAGTCGGTGGCGGAGAGCCGGCCGATGCGCAGCTCGGGCGCCTTACGGGCGAGGCGGTCGATGAGGTCGTCGACCTGCTCGTTGGTCTGCGCGATGATGATCAGCGGCTCGCCGGCGGCGGCCAGTTCGACGGCGGCGCGGACCACGAGGGTGGACTTGCCGGCGCCGGGTGGTGAGTCGACCACCACGCCCCGGTGCTGACCGGAGCGCAGGTCGGCCAGCACGGCGGTGATCACGCGTTCCGCCTCGACCGCAGGCGGCACCGACAATCCCGCGAGCATCGATCACCCTCCCGACTGCTGCCCTGGTGGGCAGCGGTCCCGTCACCATACGAGCCGAGCGCGGGCCGCTGGCACACGCCACCAGCCCGCACTCGCCCGCCGATTCAGTCGCGGCGCTGCCCCACCCGGTAGGTGACCAGGTTGAGGTCGGCCTTGAGCTGCCGTTCGGTGAACTTGATGGTGTCCCAGCCCTTGCCCGAGTACAGCCGGGTCTGGTCGGCGTACCAGGGGGAGTTCGGGTTGGCCGACTGGGAGTAGGTGAGGATCTGCCGGCCCGACGGCCCGTTCGGGCCCAGCTCGACGGCCATCAGGAACGACGTGCCGTGCACCACCTTCGGGTAGCCGACGCCGGGCTGCACCAGGTTGATCGTCATATTGAAGACGCCGGCCTCGGGCCACCCGCCGTGGATCGGGATCCGTTCGGCGCCGCGCGGCTCGGTCTGGATGTCGCCGAGGCGCGCGTCGAGCGGGATGCCGTCGAGCAGCTGAACGGCGTCCGCGAGGGCGGTGCGGATCCGAGGGTCGTCGATGGCGAGCCGGCTCGGGGTGGTGAGCGGGTTGGCGGGGTCGAACCGGTCGGCGAAGCGCAGGCCGCCGGCGCGGGCGAACTCGGTGAACACGTGCGAGCCGCGGCTGTCCAGGTCGACCCGAAGGTCCCAGCCGCGCAGGGCGGCGCAGGCGGCGGTCAGGTCGACGCGGGTGGCGTCGGAGGCGGTGGCGACCGGGTCGGCCGTGCACGATCTCACCAGGTCGTCGCGGACCAGTTCGCCGCCGTAGGCGCGGTTGCCGAGGGTGACCGCCCACAGGTTGCCGGTGGTGAAGCGGGTGCCGGGGAGCCCGTCGGTGCCGGCGAGGCGCTGCTGCACCTGGTGGACGCCGAGCCGGGTACGCAGGCTGCGTTCGGTCCGCTCGTTGCCGATGATGCGGGGGAAGCCTTCCAGGGGCTGCTGGGGGTTGGCGAGCCAGTAGCTGTCGTTGGAGTTGGTCACGTAGTCGTTGCGGACCAGCGTGGGCAGGTGCGCCGGGCCGAAGATGCCTGGCACGGCGGCGTCGGGGTCCCGGCCCAGCTCGCAGGCGGAGCGGGAGCCGTCGAGGACGGCCTGGCCGCTGCCGGCGTACAGGTCGCGCCAGGCGGCCGGGATGCAGGTGGCGGCGAGGTGGTCGGTGACCCGGGGCACGATGGAGTGGTCGGCGTAGAGGGCCTTGCCACCGCTGTCGGCGGCGATGACGTTGACCCAGGGCAGGAACTGGCGGCGGTCCAGCACCGCCCGCAGGTCGGCCACCGACCGGGCCCGTCCCATGGCGAGCCAGCCGTCGAGGGAACGGTTGTTGGCCGCGTTGGGGTCGCTGATCGCGTACGCGGTGTCGGCGGTCCAGTCGAAGACGCCGGGCACCACGACGACGGGGCCGAAGTGGGTGTCGTAGAGGGTGCGGCTGGCCGGCCCGTGAGGGGTTTGGACGGTGACCGTGCGGGCGGTCATCTTCCGGGGCTTGCCGTCGTACAGGTAGCTGGTCGGGTCGCCGGGGACGAGGGTCAGCTTGTGCCAGGTGAAGCGGCGGGCGGTGGAGACGGTGTGGCTCCAGGCGACCCGGCCGTTGTGGCCGATCTCGATGAGCGGGTCGCCTACCAGGGCCGCGCCCTCGACGTCGTACGAGCCGGGAACCTTGAGGTGCATCCGGTAGAACCGGTCGGGGCCGTCCCACGGGAAGTGCGGGTTGGCCAGCAGCATGCCCGCCCCGCTGGCGGTGGCGTCGCGTCCGAGTGCGTACGCGTTGCTGCCCACCCCGGCCGGCGCGCCGTCGCCGGCGGCGACGAGGGCCGCCGCCTCGGGGGCGGGCAGCTGGCCGGTGATCTCACCGGGGCGTGCCGGCGCGCCGTTGCCGGGTGGGGCGGCGGCGACGATGCCGTCGGCGAGCCCGGCGGAGCCGGCGCGGGCCATGCTGGTCCAGTGGGCCCGCCACAGGTCCAGCTCGGTGATCGGCTGCACCCACGGCTTGCCGGCGCAGGCCGGGTCGGTGAGGTTCGCCGCGCCGGTGCGGCGCAGGTAGGCGTTGTAGCCGGCGACGAAGCCGCGGATCTGGTCGCGTACCTCATCGGAGGGTGAGTGCACGCCGTCGCGGGGGCCGGTGAGCAGCCGCTCGGCGACCCGGTCGTCGATGACCTTCTGCTGGAACAGGTCGCTGGTGACGTTGACCGCCGCCTCGCCGGACGTACCGAACCAGCGGGCGCGTTGGGCGCGGACGGTGACGACGGTTTCGGCGATGGTGCAGATGTTGTCCTCGGCCTGGACGTAGCCGACGCCGTAGCCGAGGTTGGCGAAGTCGCGGGCGGTGATGTGCGGTACGCCGTACGAGGCGCGCTGGATGAGGGCCGAGTAGCCGTTGCCGTTGGCGGCGGCCGGGCCGGTGGTGGCGGTGAGGCCGGCGGCGACCAGGACGGCGGCGGTCGCGGCGGCGGTGAGCCGCCTCATCGGCCGGCCTGCTGAGGGCGTGGATGGGTCATTCGGACGTCCTCCCCGAGTGTCGACTGTCCATTCCCGACCGACGCTAACGACGCCCGCCGGCCGGGACATCGGGGATGACCACCAGGTGGGTCCGGGGTTGCCCGCAGGGGCTCAACCCGAGCGGAACGGCGGGTGAGGGTGCCCCCGGCGCCATCGCCAGCGGGCACTCGGGTTTCCTGGCCGCCGGGAACGAGAAGCGGGGCCGGCCAGATAGGGCCGGCCCCGCTCCGGGGGTGTTCCCCCGTTGAACCCGTCGATCAGCGCTTGTGCTCGACCACCGTCAGGGTGAAGTCGTCGTACGACGCCGCGTGGGTCTTGTCGCCGCCGTAGACCGCCCGCACCTGGTGGGTGCCGGGGTTGGGCAGCATGCGGACGGTGCAGGAGGCGACGCCCTTCTTGACCGGCGCCTCACAGAGCACGTCCTCACCGATCATGAACTGCACCGGGCCGGTCGCCGTGGTCGGCGTGACGGTCGCGGTCAGTTTCAGGGTCCGGCCCCAGGTGGCGGTCACGTCGTTGGCCCGGACCGAGGTGGGGGTGAGCTCCACGGTCGGGGCCGCGGTGACGGTGACGACCCGGTTGGCGACCGCCTGGTTGCCGTTGGTGTCGGAGACCAGGTAGGACAGCGCGTAGTTGCCCGGGGTGGTGGTGTCGGCGGTGCCGATGACCTGGATCCGGTTGGTGACGTCGCCGTCGGTGTTGTCCACCGCGGTGACCCCGGCCAGCGGGTCGAAGGCCTGCCCCTGCTTTACCGAGGTCGTGGCGGGGACGGTCAGCACCGGCGCGGTGACGTCGGTGCCGGCCGCGGTGGCGGTGAAGATGCCGCCGAACTGGTCGACCGAGCCGACCTGGGCACCGCTGCCGGTGTGGCTGGTGGTGGTCCAGGCGTAGAGCTCGCCCTCGGTCAGGCCGCTCCACTGGACGGTGGCCGGCCAGCCCGACTTGGCCGTGGCCTGGCCGATCACGGTGTCGGTCGGCGTGACCAGGACGAGGCCGTCGGTGCTGAAGCTGGTCTTGCGCGACGACAGGTCGATCGGCAGCACCATGTTGTCCTCGGCGCCGTTGTAGCGCTTGCGGTCGTCGTACTCCGTGGCGCCGTAGTTGTTGAGCATCGGCGAGTAGGTGTCGATGCTCATCTGGGCCCGGTCGACGTCGATCTGCAGCATCCGCAGGAAGCTGGCGCCGAACTGCAGCAGGTCGCCCTTCTTGTGGTCGACGGTGCCGTCGCCGTTGAGGTCGAGGTTGCCGTTGGCGTCGACCTTCTCCGGCCACAGCTCGCCTGCGGTCATCTTGTAGAACTGGTAGTCCGCGAGCAGTTCGACCACGTTGTGCTCGACGGTGACGCCGACCCCGGTCTTGAGGTTCGTGCCGACGCCGTGCTCGTGACCGGCGAGGACCAGGAAGACGTTCGGGTTGGCGGCCACGATGCTGGAGAAGGCCCGTGAACCGTCGGTGGAGAAGTTGGCGCCCCGGCCGTCCGGCGCGCCCGACGGGGCGATGTAGGCGTGGGTCAGCAGGATGCCGTTGCGGTCGTGGTAGCGCTGGAAGATGGAGCTGGCCCAGTCGGCCTCGGCCTGGGTGACGCCGTAGGAGAGGCCCACCGCGACGAAGTCCAGACCGCCCGCGGTGAAGAGGACGTAGTTGTTCTGGTTGTCCTTACCGCGGGTGACCACGGCGCCGGAGGCGTCGGTGGTCTCGTCCCAGGCGTGGTACGACGCCTTGTACTCGGCCGGCCACTGCTTGGAGCCCTCGTAGTAGCGCTCGGGGCCGTAGTACTGGTTGAACCGCGAGGTCGGGCCGGTCTCGGCGCCGCCCTGGTTGTCGTGGTTGCCGGCGATGACCTGGTTGACCAGTCCGGCCGCGTCCAGGGTGCGCTGGGCCTCGGCGGTGAACTGGAACTCCTTGGTCACCTGCTCGTCCAGCCCGGGGCGGAGCAGTTTGCCGCTGGCGTCGGTGGCCAGCGGGTTGGTGTAGTCGTTCTCGATGATGTCGCCGGTGTGCGCGGTGTAGGCGATCTTCCGGCGGGCGGCGTTGTCGGCCAGCCACTGGGTGGTGTCCCGGTAGGACTTCTCCCAGAGCGCCTGCTCCTCCATGGTCATCTTGTCGCTGGGCTCGTCGATGCCGTCGAAGTCGTCGTACGTGCCACCGACGGCACCCTCGGCGAGGTACTGGGTGTCGGTGAAGTGGGCCAGCGAGAAGTCGTAGGCCGACGGGTCCTCGAAGTGGTCCTTGTTGGCCGGGGCGCCGGCGGTGGCGTCGCGCGACGCCAGGTCGTCGGCGAACGGGTCCTGGCCGGTTACCAGGACGTGGACCACGCCGTTGTCGACCAGTTCCGGCCGTACGACGGCCTTCAGCGTGGTCTCACCCTCGGCCTGGCCGCGGGCGGTGGCGAGTTCGGTCCACGCCTGGGTGGTGCTGTTCCAGACGTGCAGGGAGACGGCGCGCGCGGGGTCGACCGTGCCGTTCCACAGGATCTGGCGACGCTCGGTCGAGGCCGGCACCTGGACGTCGTACCGCTGGAACGGGATGTTGCCCGTGGACGGGCTGTTCGCCATCTTGCCGTCGGGACGCGGGCTCGCTCCGATCTGGCCGCCGTCGGTGTAGGAGAAGTCCAGCGCGGACGGCATCACCGGGACGACACCCTGGAAGCCGCCCACCGGCACGCTCGGGGTGGCCTGCTTGAAGGTGGTGGTCACCTCGCCGCCGTCGGGGTTGTTGGCGATCGCCGAGAGCGTCACCCGACCGCTGCCCTGGCCGACGTCGGTGCCGCCCGTCGTCGGGATGGCGTCGGAGGTGAACGTGACCGTCTTGCTGACGGGCTTGCCGAACACGTCGGTCGCCGAGATCGCCAGGGTGTGGTTGCCGGACTTCATGCCGGCGCCGATCTCCTGGCCGACCTGTACGGGCTCGCCGTCGAGCAGGTAGCGCCAGCCGGTCGCGTTGCCCTGGTTGGTCACGCTCACCTGGAGCTCGGTCGGACGGCTCAGGTGGTCGCCCTCCCCCGGGAGCGTCGAGGTGATCGCGACGCCCGCGTTCCGGACGTCACCGAGGGCGGCGATGTTGAGCGCCTTCACCTCGTCGAGGGTGAGGACGCGGGAGTAGATCCGGGCGTTGCGCACCGAGGCCGGGGCCCAGAACTGGTTGACCGCGTCGGCGCCGACGTAGAAGGAGTTGCGGGCGGCGCCGCCGGGCAGGCCGAGCGGTGCCGGCGCGGCGACGGACGCGGCCAGCTCGCCGTCGACGTACAGGCGGGCGGTGGCACCGTCCCACGTGCCGACCGCGTGGTACCAGCGGCCGGAGGAGATCTGGACCTGGGCGTTGCGGTAGGCGCCGCTGGCGTACACGGCGAAGGTCAGCTTGTCGCCGTAGACGACGATCGAGTAGCCGCCGGTCTCCTTCTCGGAGCAGACGGAGTGCTCACCGGAGTTGGGCAGGGTGCCGTTGTCCTTGAAGGTGCACTCGATCGAGACCTGGTTGCGGATCTTCTCCCACTGTGTGTCGCCCATCGCGTAGGCGTAGGCGTCGTTGGCGCCGTCGAAGGTCGCGACCGGCGTCTTCACCGCGGTGTCCTGGGCGATCACCGGCTCGCCGACGGTGGTGACGGCGAGGTTCTGGGCGTCGTCCTTCGGCGTGCCGTCGTCGAAGTCCACATCGAGGACGTCGGCGGTCGGGACGGGCGCCTTGAGGTTGAAGGCCGACGCCAGCTCGGCCGCCTGGGCGGCGGTCAGCGCCCGGCTCCAGACCTTGCTGGCCGCGAAGGAGGCCGGCGGGGCGACCTGCCCGATGCCGGACGGTGCGGCGTCGGCGCCGATCACGAAGCGGCGCGAGGTGGACGCCGGCGGGGTGAGCGCACCGGTGGCCGTGGCGGAGCCGGCCAGCTGGCCGTTGAGGTAGAGGCTCAGGGTCTGGCCGTCCCAGACTGAGACGGCGTGGTACCAGCGGTTGCCGCTGATCGGGGTCAGCACCGACTTGTAGCCGCCGCCGATGTGGGCCATCGTGCCGAGGTTGCCGGCGTTGACGTAGACCGAGAAGCCGCCGGCTTCCTTGTCAGAGCAGAGGTCCTTCTCGCCGCTCACCGGCATGGTGGTGTCGACCCGGAAGACGCACTCAATGGCGAAGCCGGTGGAGAACCGGCTCCACTGGTCGGTGAAGTCGAAGGAGACGGCGTCGTCGACCCCGTCCACCTTGAGCAGGTCGTGACCGAACGCCGCGTCGGTGGTGTAGCTGGGAGCGCCCCAGGTGGTGGGGGCGAGGCCCTGGGCCCGGTCGGTGGTGGCGCCGCCGGTGAAGGCGACGTCGAGCACGTCGGCAGCCGGGACCGTGGCGGCCGAGGTCGGCGCGGCCTGGGCGGGCATCATCAGCGCGCCGCCGGCCATCGCAAGCCCGAGGGCGGCCGCGCCCAGGCGGCGCCACCTCCGGGTGAACGGATGGAGTCGTGTTGTCACGACATCTCCTTTTTCTGGGGGGTTTCTCTTGGTGTTTGGTGGTGGGTGGTCGGAAATCCGGAAGGAAGGTCAGGTGCCGGGTAGGCCGGCGACGGCGGAGGCGGAGATGCCGACGCCGATGAGGGTGATCCCGCAGGCGGCCAGCACCGGGGCCACCCGCGTGGCCAACTGCAGGAGGGTGTGGGACCCGGCGGCGCGCGTCACGAGCGAGCGGCCGGTGAGAGCCATGAGGCCGACGGTGAAGAGCACTGCGGCGAGCCCGAGGCCGAAACAGACCACGAGGACGAGAGCGAACCCGGCCCGCCCGGCGAAGATGCCGGTCACCAGCACGAGGAAAGCCGCCGGCGACGGCGTCAGGCCGCCGGACATGCCGAGCAGGAGGAGACCCGGGCGGGACGGGCTGGCGTGGCCAGGCCCGTGGTCATGGCTGTGGCCGTGATCGTGGCCGTGGCTGCTGTGGCTGTGGCTGTGGCTGTGGCTGTGGCTGTGAGCATGACCGCGCCGACGCAGGTGGCGTCGCAGCAGCCAGAGCCCGACGGCGACGACGGTCAGGCCCGCCGTCAGCTGTAGTCCGGTGGTCAGGCGCTCGAGGCTGACCAGGTCGGAGAGGGAGAAGAAGGTCCAGGCGACCGCGATGACCAGCACCGAGACGGTGTGCATCGCGGCCACCGAGAAACCCAGCCAGGCGGCGTCGCGGACCCGGCCCCGGGAGCCGATCAGGTACGCCGCCGCGAGGCTCTTGCCGTGGCCGGGTGCGAGTCCGTGCGCGGCCCCCGCCACGAAGGCGATCACCAGCGCCACCGGCATGAACCCTGGCGACTGCACCGTCTCGATCAGTCGATCGCCGAACCCGGCGGCGCCGAAGAGATCGACGGCGAGGAGGGCTGTGGGGCCGAAGCCGGGGGGTGCCGCCGCGGTGCCGAGGCTGGTGATCGAGTGCATGGTTCAGGCCTTTCGTCCGCGCCGGTGGTGCCAGAACGCTCCGGCTGCGACGAGGGCCAGCAGGACGCCCCCGACGACGGAGAGTTGCAGGGCGCTGCTGCTTGAGGAGGTCGCGGCGACGGTCCGAGTTGACGCGGGGCGGGAGTCCGTGCCGGCGTCGTCGCTGATGGTCCAGTCCGCTGACTCGTGCGCGGCGTCGTACACCGCCTTCTGCCCACGAGGACCTCTGGCGAGCGTCCGATAGGCCTCGTGCAGGTCGGTGAGCATCCGGGACGTCACGGTCACCGTGCTCACCGGTTCGGGGCAGGTGAACAGCACCTCGGCGCCGCCGGCCACCAGATCGTCGGCCACGGTGGCCTCGCCGTTGCAGGCCCGCCCGTCCTGCTTCACGGTGATCCGCTCGGTCAGGTACTTGGCGAACTCTGGCGCCTCAGCCAACGCCACAGCGTCGGAGGGCTCGTAGATCACCGCACCGTCCAGCAGGACCCGGTCCTGCGAAAGGACGCCGAGCGCGATGCCGAGCTGGGTCAGGTCATCGGTTCCGCCGACCAGCCACCGGACCCGCACGTGATCGCTCTCGCCCGCAACCTTGATCTGCTGTGGGGCACCGAAGGGATGCGCCGAGGCCGGGGCCGCAGCCAGCCCTCCCATCAGCACCAGTGCGAGTACGCCCCAGGAGCAACGCCAGGCGTGGCGTAGGGCACGGCGCAGGGCAGGCACAACAGGCTCTCATCCGCTCGGTGGGGCAAACGCAATGACTGTTCCGGCCGCAGGTGACCAGCAAGATCACAAAAACCGAGCGAACTCTTACGGGCAGGTTGCCAGACCAGGAAATGACCCTGGTCATCGTGGGTACCGGGCGGCTCTGTCCATTCCCGACCCGCGCCGGTGATGCCCGAAATGGCACACAACCGCGTCGCCGGCGCAGGAGCCATCGCACCCCGGGAGACCGGCGAACGGTGTCGTCCCACCCGGCACGGATCCGCTTCGTCGCGCGGGGCTGCGCCGTCCTCATTCATCTGCCGAAGTGGCTGGACTGGGCGATAATACTGAGTATTATACCGAGTATATCGACGGGGGTGATGAACCATGAGCATTCGACATGCACTGCTGGCGTTGCTGGCGGAAGGATCCAAGTACGGCCTGCAACTGCGGCAGGAGTTCGAGGCACGCACCGGTGAGGTCTGGCCGCTCAACGTCGGGCAGGTCTACACCACGCTGCAACGCCTCGAGCGCGAAGGGCACGTGGAATCGAACGAGACCGAACGCGACGGTGCGCAGCGACGGTACCGGATCACCGCCGACGGCAATCGCGAACTGGACAGGTGGTTGCGAACCCCGCCCGGTGCCACGCCTCCCCCACGCGACGAGCTCGTCATCAAGGTGCAGGTGGCGGTGCGCCTGCCCGGCGTCGATGTACGGGAGATCCTGCAGGTTCACCGCCGGCGCCTCGTCGAGGAAATGCAGCGGTACACCCACCTCAAGGCCGAGGCGGACCCCGACGACATCGCGCTCGGCCTCGTCGTCGACGCGGAGCTGTTCCGGCTCGAGGCGGTGGTCCGCTGGCTCGACGCGGCCGACGCCCGGCTGCGCCGCCTACCCGCCACGCCCACCGTGGCCGCCGAGGCGGTGCCGAGCGGCCCGACCCGACCGGCTGGCTCCGCCGACCGGGAACCGGTCGAATCCACGCCGGCACGCGAGGGGGCCCGTCGATGAGTGCGGTGCTGAGCATGCGCCAGGTGTCCAAGGTGTACGGCGCGGGCAACGCCGCCGTACACGCGCTGCGGCAGGTGGACCTCACCGTGGACGGCGGCGAACTGGTGGCCGTCATGGGTCCGAGCGGCTCCGGCAAGAGCACCCTGCTGACGATTGCCGGCAGCCTTGAGGAGCCGACCGACGGTGAGGTGCTGGTCTGCGGTGACGACATGTCGACCATGTCCGCCGACGCGCAGGCCAGGACGCGTCGCCGGGCCATCGGCTTCGTCTTCCAGGACCTGAATCTGCTCGCCGGGCTGTCCGCCGTCGAGAACGTGGCGCTGCCGCTCGAACTCGACGGTGTCGGCGCGCGTGCCGCACGGGCCGCCGGTATGCGCGTACTGGAGGAGTTGGGGCTGGCCGAGCGGGCCGCCGCCTTCCCCGACGACCTGTCCGGCGGCGAACGTCAGCGGGTCGCGATCGCGCGCGCGGTGGTCGGCGACCGGCGGCTGCTGCTCGCCGACGAGCCCACCGGTGCGCTGGACTCGGCCAACGGTGAAGCGGTCATGCGGATGCTGCGCGCGGCCTGCAAGCGCGGGATCGCCGGGGTCATGGTGACCCACGACGCGCAGCTCGCGTCCTGGGCCGACCGGGTGGTGTTCCTCCGCGACGGCCGGGTCGTCGACCAGACTGCCACGACCGGTCCGGACGCCCTGCTCGCCGGGGACGTGACCACGTGACGGCGAGCACCGCCACCCTGCCGAGCACTGACCGGCCGGCGCCCCGCCGCGCCCCGGGAGGCGGCCTGCCGGCCCGCCGGGCCGTGATCCGGTGGGCGGTACGGCTGTTCCGCCGGGAGTGGCGCCAGCAGGTGCTCACCCTCGCGCTGCTCACCGTCGCCGTCATCGGGGCCACCTTCGCCGTCTCGGCGACCTACAACATGGCCTCGTCGAGCGACGCGACGTTCGGGCGCGCCGACCACCTCCTGCGCCTCGACGGCGGCGACCCGGCTGTGCTCGACTCCCGGCTCGCCGCCGCACGGGCGTGGTTCGGCACGATCGACGCGATCGGCCACCACTACGTGCAGGTGCCGGGCCTGTTCGACCCGGTCGACGTCCGCGCGCAGAACCCTGACGGCGCGTACGGCGCACCGATGCTGGCGCTGCGGCAGGGGCGGTACCCGGCCGGCGCGGGCGAGATCGCGGTCACCGACGGGGTGGCGCGTACGTTGCGGACCGGGCTCGGCCGGCGGGTCAGCCTCGACGGCCACGACCGGCTGGTCGTCGGGGTGGTGGAGAACCCCAGGGACCTGGCCGACGAGTTCGCCCTCGTCGACGTGGGGCACGCCGACGCGCCGCAGACCGTCACCGTCCTCGTCGGCGGGGACCAGGCCTCCCTGGAGGCGTTCCGCAACACCATCGACGGTCCGCTGGTACGCGAGTCGCGGCCCGGTATGACCCGTACGGTGATCGCCGCCGTCACGTTGGCGCTGGCCACCGTCGGCCTGCTGCTGGTGTCGCTGGTCGCCGCGGCCGGGTTCATCGTGGTGGCGCAGCGCCGGCTGCGCCAGCTCGGCATGCTCGCCGCGATGGGCGCCACCCGACGGCACCTGCGGCTGGTGATGCTGGCCAACGGCACCGTCGTCGGAGCGGTCGCCGCGGTGCTCGGCACCACCATCGGCGTCGCCGCCTGGCTGCTCGTCGCCGGGCGGGTGGAGGCGGCCGCCGGGCACCGCATCGACCGGTTCGACCTGCCCTGGGCGACGCTCGGCGCGGAGATGGTGCTGGCCGTGGCGACCGCCACCGCCGCCGCGTGGTGGCCGGCGCGGGCCATCGCGCGTACCCCGATCATGAGTGCCCTGTCGGCGCGGCCGCCGCGCCCCCGACCGGCCCGGCGCACCGCGGTGGCCGCCGTGGTCCTGCTCGCCGCCGGTGTCACCTGTCTGGTGCTGTCCGGCGGCACCAACCCGGTGCTGATCTCCGCGGGCACCCTCGCCACGGCGGTCGGGGTGCTCTTCGTCGGCCCGACGGCGATCCGGTTGCTGGCCGCGGCGCGCGGCGGGATGCCGGTGGCCGTCCGCCTGGCGTTGACCGACCTGGTCCGCTACCAGGCCCGGGCCGGCGCGGCGCTCGCCGCGATCAGTCTCGCGTTGGGGATCTCGGTGGCGGTCGTCGCCGGGTCCGCCGCCGCCGAGTACCAGGCCAGGCACTCCGCCGGGCTGGGCAACTTGGCCGACAGCACGCTCCTGGTCCGCATCGGCCGACCCGACCCGGTGATCCCGGTACGGACGCCGGAGCAACTGGCCAGCCTGCAGGCGCAGATCGACGCGGTCGCCGGCAATCTCGGCACGCCCATGGTGACTCCGCTCGACATGGCGGTGGTCGCCTCGTACACCGACCCGGGCGAGAACGGCGGCCAGCCCGGCCATCCGGCCGTCGAGATCGGTGCGCCGGTTGCCGACGGTCAGACGATGGCGCCGTACCCGCTCTACGTGGCCACGCCGGAACTGCTCCGGCTCTACCAGCTCGACACCGCGGCGGTCGCCGCCGACACCGAGGTGCTCAGCGTCCGCACCGGCGCGCTCGAACTGGTGAACATCCCCGAACGCCGCGTCTACCCGAAGACCCAGGCGCTCCCGGACACTCGGTACTCCTCGATGCCGAACTCGCTGGTCACCGCGAGCATGATGGCCCGCCACGGCTGGCAGCCCGCGCGGGTCGGCTGGCTCGTCGAGGCGGACCACCCCCTCACCGGGCAGGAGCTGACCACCGCGCAGAACCTCGCCGCGAGCGCCGGCCTCACCATCGAGTCCCGCCACGAGCAGGCCTCGCTCGGGGCGCTGCGGACCGGAGCGGTCGCCGCCGGCGCGCTGCTCGCCCTCGGCATCCTCGCCATGACCGTCGGCCTCATCCGCGGCGAAGCGGCCGGCGACCTGCGTACCCTGACCGCGACCGGCGCCCCGCGACGGGTACGGCGCACTCTGACCGCCACGACCTCTGGTGGGCTCGCCCTGCTGGGCGCCGTCCTCGGCCTGGCCGGCGCGTACCTCGCGCTGGTCAGCGTCCTGCACCGCGACCTCGACGCGCTCACCGACGTGCCCGTCGCCCACCTGGCCGCGACAACCGTCGGTCTGCCGGTGCTCGCCGCGGTCGCCGGCTGGCTGCTCGCGGGCCGCGAACCGTCCTCGTTGAGCCGCCGCAGGCTCGACTGAGAACAGGACCAGCGCGAGGTCGTCGTGGATGTCCCGCGCGGCGAAGGCCGGGCGGCCGGTGGGCCGGGGCGACAGGCGGAGAGCTCGTGGTGGTCCCCGTGCCCGACCTGGACGCCACCAAACTCGCGCGCAAACGGCGATCAGACATGATGTGATGAACCGCTGTGAATGAAGGGAAACAACCCCTCGGCGGTCGCTCGGACCTGATGGTCGCAATGGAGCAGAACCTCGCCGAACATGCCTGTCACTTGCACCGGCATGTGGCGGGCTCGACCGTCATTGAAACCAACGATCTCCTGATCGCCGACAGCGGCCTGGACGACGACACTTTCAACATCGTTGCAGCGGCGCGTCTCACGCCGGGCACCGCCCCGACCCGGATCGCGCAGACCCTTCAGGCACTGGCCGCCACTGGGCGTCCTTTCTCGTGGTGGGTGGGCCCGGCCTCCACGCCGGCGGATCTCGCCTCGCTCCTGGAAAGCGCCGGTCTCCAGGCATCCGAGACCGAGACTGGCATGTGGCAGGACCTACGTGAGGCCCCACCCCAGCAACCTGCTGCGGATCTGGCCATCCACCGGGTGAGGGCCCCCGAGCAACTCGCCGATTACTCGACCGTCCTGGCTGCGAACTGGAACCCACCGGCCGCCACGGTGCGCCGCTTCTTTGCTGATGCCGCCGACTGGGCCCTCGCCCCCGACTGCCCCGCTCGCTACCTGGTCGGCTACGCTGACGGCCGCCCCGTCTGCTCGGCCGAGGTCTTCCTCCACTCGGGCGTCGCTGGGATCTACAACATCGCCACCCTGGCGACCGACCGCCGACGCGGCTACGGCAGCGCCATCACCCAGGCGACCTTGCGCACCGCGTACGGCGCGGGCTACCGCACGGTGGTCCTGCAAGCATCCTCCGAGGGCGAACCCGTCTACCGCCGGCTTGGGTTCCAATCCTGCGGCCGCTTCACCGAGTACGCAATCACCCCCTGACCACAAAGGTTCGGCCCCTCCCGAGCGAGGAGAGGCCGCACCGTTCTGCTGCGTGGTAGGTCAGGCCGTTGGCAGGCTGGTGAACACCAGCGGCCCGGAGGGTGCCGGAGCACCGCCGTTGGGGTAGCCCCATCCCGCGCTGTTGTCCGCCGAGGTGCTGAGGGTGAAGCCCACCGTGTACGTCCCCGGTGGAAGGTCGCGGAAGTAGACCGGCAGGGAGACGTGCCCGTCGGGCCCGACCTTGATGCCACCGTCCGCGCCGCCCACAGAGTGGCCGAGGGAGTTGTAGATGGTGGTTGAGAACCCATCCACCGGAGCGAGCGTGACGTCGTCGATGGTGACGTCGACGCTGATGCCGTTGAACAGGTCGCCCGGAGCGGCCTCGGTGCGGCTCAGTGCCGCCGCGATCGCCAGCGGCCGGGCCGTGTCGGGCACCCGGGTGGCCCGCAGGTCCAGCGCGGGCGCGCCGTAGTAGGCGCCGTACACCGAGACCGAACCGGCCGCGTCGGTGAGCAGGATGCCGTCGATGGTGCAGGAGCTGCTCAGCTGGCTCATCACCACCGGCAATGAGTACGTGCCCGCCGGCCCCTCGGTCAGCACCTGGTTCCAGGTCGAGCAGCTCCCGGTCGCGACCGTGGCGGTCAGCTCGCCCTGTACTCCGCTCGCGGTGAACGTCAGCGTGGTCGTCGCTGGCCCGCGCCAGTTGTTCACCTGCGTCGGGTTCAGCGCAAACCCGGTGGCGCTTAGCACCTCGTTGCGAGTGACCCGCACCGTCGGCGCGCCGAGGTCGGTGTAGCGCTTGGTGTTGCCGGCCCGGTCGGTCAGGCTGACCGCCTTCACCTTCCAGTCGCCCGTGGGGCTGCCAGCAGGCAGGGTCACCGGCAGGTTGCACTCCACGAACCAGATGTCGCCCCAGACCTGGCTGTCGCCGCAGAGCTGGTATCCCTGACCGCTGTCCACCAGCGTGAACGGCGAGACGATCTCGGCGTTGCCGGGACCGTCCAGCTCGATGTGGCCCTTCCAGAAGCCCGCGCCCGGGTCGTCCTGGACGTACAGGCCGTAGCGCAGGGTTACGCCTGAGCCGTCGTCGTACACCTGATTCCTGGTCGGCGAGGCGAGCCGGACCCGGTCGGTCACCGGCGGCGCGGTGTCGGGGATCTGGGTGGCGGTCAGCACGGCTCGGCTGATCTTGTTGCCGGACAGGGTTAGCGTGGTGCCCTGGTCGTCGGTCGCGGTGATCTTCGTGACGCGATAGGTCACCGGCGCCGCCGGGCCGTACTCGGTGACGAAGAAGTCGTACGCGTATGACGAGCTGGCGATCCCGCCCGTGTACGGCCCGACGACGGGCCAGCCGCCGTCGAGACTGAACCGGATCTGCTCCTCTGGCCCGACCGGGGTGGTGCCGCTGTAACGCTGCACGTAGATGCTGCCGCTGAGGTTGCGGGCGGTGGTCGACGTATCGGTCACCGCCCAGTTCAGGGTGACGGTCGTGCCGCCGGTGGTGGTGTCGACCTGGTCCGTCGCGAATGCGATGCCGTCGAAGGCGATCTTCGGTTTCGGCGCCGCGGCGGCCGGTACGGCCGCCGCCGTGAGCAGCAACGTGGCCGCAGTGGCAGTGGCCAGGATGCGTGAGACTGCGCGAAGGCGCGCAGCAGCCATGTGTCCTCCCCGTTGAAGGGCGACCGGACCGCGATGGTTCGGTCGGCGCGGGCCGCCGTGCAGCGGACTGCGCGCGCAGCGTATTAGATGCGTACCAGGGCGGGAAGGTCTATTCGGCCTCTCCCTGGCGCAGAGGGGCGCGGTGCACCCGGGCCAGCTGACCGCGGGGCGGTCCACGATGGTGCTGGTGCCGCACGAGCCGATGACGGCCGTGCCCGCGTCGTTGCGCCACACGACAAGGTCGCGGTGTTGCGGGATCTCCGACCCCGACCGGGCCTACAGCTTCTGACTGATGCCGGCGCTGCTGGAGCGCTACCGCGTGGTTCGGTACGACGCCCGCGGTGGGCACCGCGGCGGCGGCGACGAGGGGGATGTTCGCGGCCGCCCAACCATGAGAAACAGCGGGGAAACCTGCCCTCAGCGGGTGGCCGGGCCCAGCGTGGGCAGGCCACGAGCACCGAAAAACGATGAGTTACTGATCAGTCACCCATTGTTTAATCTCTGCATTCGCATGGATGATTGCGCTGATGGCCCGGACGCCGGTGCTCCGTCGTCCGGGTCAGCTCGCCCACCGGATGAAGGAGAGTGCCTGGTGTGTGACACCGATCATCTTGAGCCCTCCGGCATGAACCGTCGCGACCTGCTGGGACTTCTCGGCGCGGCTGGCGCCGGGTTGGCGGTCGCCCCCGTCCTGACGTCAGATCCGGCACTGGCCGCCGCGTCGGACCTCGCGCTCGACCCGAAGACCATGCCCGCCGATCCGGTCAACTACGAGCCACCGACCGCACTCGCCATCGATTCGCAGGCCAAGGACTCGGCCATCTCCTGGATCGACCGCAACGAACACCGCATCGTGGGGTTGAATGACCGGATCTGGGAGTACGCCGAGCCATCCCTGGCCGAGTGGAACTCGTCCTGGGCTGAGGCGGACTTCCTGCAGGCCAACGGCTTCACCATCAAGTGGGGCGCCGGCGGCATGCCCACCGCGTTTGTCGCCACCTTCAGCCACGGCACCGGCAAGCCGGTGATCGGATTCAGCGGGGAATACGACGCGCTACCCGGGCTGTCGCAGGAAAAGGGCAACCCACAGCACTCGCCCCTGGTCTACCACCACGACCCCTACGCCCCCACGTACGGCTTCGGGCACGGGTGCGGCCACTGCGCGCTCGGCGCGGCCGCCGCGGGTGCGGCCGTCGCGACCGCCACCGCGATGCGCGCTCGCAACCTCGACGGCACGATCAAGTTCTTCGGCTCGACCGCCGAGGAGCAACTGGTCGGCAAGTCGGTCGCGGTGCGAGCCGGCGTCTACAAGGGCCTCGACGCCTTCGTCGACTGGCATCCCAGCAGCGGCAACAGCACGAGCTGGTCGTCGAGCAACGCGATGTACAGCATCGCCTTCCATTTCCTCGGCACCGACGGCCACGGCGGCTCACCACTGGCGACCCGATCCAGCCAGGACGCGGTGACGGCGATGGCGATGCTGACCGAGTACCTGCGGGAGAGCGACCAGGCGCACACCGCCCGGATGCACTACGCGATCCGGCAGACCGGTCAGGCGCCGAACGTCTTCCCCACGCTGTCGAGCATCTGGTACTACGCCCGCGAGGGCAGCCCGGACCGCGCGAAGATCCTGATGGACAAGATCATCAAGTGTGGTGAGGCGGCGGCGATGGCCACCGGCACCCGGATGCAGTACCGCATCATGGGTGGGGTCTGGAACCAGCTCGGCAACAAGCGAGGTGCCGAGCTGATGTACGCCAACATGACGCAGATCGGCGCGCCGAAGTTCTCCGCCCAGGACCAGGCGTTCGGCAAGGCGCTGCAACGGTCCAACGGAACGGCGGAGACCGGCTTCAACGAAACGATCACCGAGCTGCGACCGCCCGCCACGGTCTTCATGGGCGGAGGCTCGACCGACGTCGCCGACATCAGCTGGCAGGTGCCGACAATCGGCATGGGGACCGCGCATCAGCCCGGCGGCACGAAGAACCACTCGTGGCACCACACCGCCACGGCGGCCTCCCACGCCGGCCACCTCACCACCCTGATCGCCGCCAAGTACCTGGCGGCAACCACCATCGACCTGCTGACCCAACCGACAGTGCTGGGCGAGATGAAGGACGAGTTCGACCGGCGTACCGCCAAGATCAAGTGGAAGAGCCTGCTGCCCGGCGACTACGAGTTGCCGCTGTACGAGCCGCCGGCGTGGTTCCTGGAGCGGACCGGGCAGTCGTGGCCGCCGCCCGGCGTCAAGTGGCCGCCTCGGCGGATCGTCTCGACCGAGACGGCCCCGGACCTCGGCCCCGCGCTGCCACCGTCGAACCTGCCCCCGCTCGACTGATCCGCACCAGTCGAAAGGCCCTACGGGATGTCCGGCCAACCCGCGGCTGGCGGCGGGGGATGCGTTGAAGCGCCCGGCCAGGCGAATCGCCTGGCCGGGCGCTCGCCGACCTGCTGGGCGTCCCGGTAGCCTGACCTGCCCCCGCGGCTAGGGTCAGACGTGTGAGTGTGCACGCCCGCATCGTCGCCGACGACTTCCCCACCACCCTGCGCTTCTACACCGACCTGCTCGGCGACCCGGAAACGGTGGTCACCGACTTCGAGTACGCCAGCTTCGACCAGAGCGGCGAAACTGTCCTCGCGATCCTCGGCCGCCGCTCGGCGGAGGCGGTGGTGCCAGTGGGCCGGGGCGACGGCGGAGTCCTGGTCGTGGTCCCCGTACCCGACGTCGACGCCACCATCGCCGCCCTCCCTGCCGAGGTGGTGGTCGCCGAGGCCGCCGACCGGCCTGGATGGGGTGTGCGCTCGGCCTACCTGCGCGACCCCGAGGGCAACCTGGTCGAGGTGCAGACCTGGACGGCCCGCTGAGGGTGCGGCCGGCACCATAGGGATCCGGCCGCACGCTGGGGGTTTGCTCCTGACTGTGGCGGGGTCAGTTCCCGCTGCGGTACGGGCCCCCCACGTAGACGAGCGCGTCGCCGACGGCCCGCTCGGTCGACCCGCTGGGCCGGTTGACCAGGGCGCCCTCGACGGACATGGCGGTGGAGCCGCCGCCGTCGAGGTTGACCGCGTCGGACATGCCGAGCGCCTGGGCGACGGCGGCCGTCTCGTCCATGGTGGTGCCGACACTGGTGGTCTGGCGGCCGTCGATGGTGGCCAGCACGATCTTCCCGTCTCGGGTGGTGCCGGCGATGGTGCGCGGGTTGCGGTCGAAGAAGCTGCCGGAGCCGTCCGGCACGACGATCTGGCCGTCCGCCGTCAGCGGGTACCGCCCGGTCACCCCGAACAGGCCGGGCCGCACCGGAAGCTCCTCGCCGTTCTGGTCGGTCAGGGTCGAGGTGGTGCTCACGCACCCCTGCGCGGTCACGTTGAGCAGGGCGGCGGCGTCCCGCCCGGTGGCCTGCAGCGAGGTCTGACCGGCCGCGAGGGTGGCGCCCCGGGTGGTCGAGGTGCGCACCACGCAGCCGAGCCGGTCGAGCACTACCTCCACGCCGGCGCCGGACGGGGTGGCCGCGGCGAACTCGGGGGTGAACTCGACGACGTCGCCGGGGAGGGTGCACTGCGTCTGGTCGGCGAGGGCGGCGCAGCCGGCTGGCACGACCGGCGGGTGGTTGATGAACTCCAGCGGCAGGGTGGCGTCGGTCTGCCGGTTCCGGACGCTGCCCGACCAGCTCAGCTTCCCGGTCAGTGCCCGGTTGCTGTTGGCGTCGACGACGAAGTTGACCTCGGCCGGGTCGCTGATCGGCTCGCTGAGCAACTTCCCGCCGAACAGCCCCAGCCCGACCGGGTCACCCGGGTAGAGCTGGCTGGCGGTGAAGGTGAAGAAGGAGGCGTTGATCCCGGCGAGGGCGCCGGAGGCGCGGACCAGGTCGGTGGTCTTCTCGACCTTGGCGAGGTCCTGGCCGTACGTCGCCTGCAGGTGCCCACGGGCCTTGCTCGGGTCGATGGTGAGCACGTTGACCACCCACGGACCCTGCGTGGTGGTGTTGATCTGATCGGCGGGCGCCGGTTGGCTGCCCCGCTCGATGTGGGTGAGGGTGACGCCCTCGGCCAGGGCACGACTGGTGCGTACCTCGGTCAGGTCGGCGTCGCCGAGCGGGATGGCGTCGGCGGCGGCCTCGGCCCGGGCCTGCGGTACGACACCGAGCGCCACCGCGGCCAGGGCGGCCGCCGCGATCGCCCCGGCACGGCGGAAGCCGGACAGGTCAGCAGTGGAAACAGTCATAGCCGTGATCTTGGCGGCGCCGAGGAACCACGTCCCCGACTCCACTTGACACCGAGCCGAATTGTTGTTGAGGAACAGCTGACCCGAAGGAGTCGACGTGAACGGAACCGACAAGCCGATCGGATACTGGCTCAAGCACCTGCACAACCTGATCGAGGAGCAGTTCGACGCGACGCTGGGGGACCTCGGCCTCGACCGCCGGCAGTAGAAGCTCCTGAACGCGCTGTCTAGCGCGGCGCGGAGCCGCAGCGAGATCGAGCAGGCACTCGCACCGTTCTGGCCGGACGGCGTACCCCACTTCGGCGCGATCCTCGACGGTCCCAACGGCCTGGTCACGCGGGGATGGGTGGCGGACGACGGCGACGCGCTCACCCTGACCGAGCAGGGGCGCGGCGCACCGTAGGGCGGCCGAGCGCGTCGGCGAGACTCGGCGGCTGCTGCTGCACGGACTCAGCCCCGAGCAGTACGCCGAGACCGTTCGGATCCTGTCGGTCATGGCCGACAACGTCGAAACAGCGTTGGCCAGCCGCGCCGGCGAGCGGTGTGCACGACCTTGCCGATGTCGGCGTGGAAGCGGTCCCGTCTGGTCCTTCGGTGGCCGGTCCGCCAGCGATCGCACGACCGGCGATCTTCGCCTCGCCCGGCCACTGCGCCTCGGAGCCCTCGACCGGGTCGACCGTGGCACTGTCCAGGGCGAACCGCGGATCCCGACGGAGATCGGCGCCCTTGCGCGCGTTCGGCGTCGAGCCGAAAACGAGTTCACCGTCCTCGGAAGACCGCCTCGATCCCCGAGATCCGCGGCGACCCGTCGGCTCGCAAGGTGGTAATGATCTTGTGCCTGTGAGCGTCGATGGGCGCGCGTACGCGCTGCGCGAACTCCGGCTCTGCCTGTTCGACGTTCTGCCATGCCGTCAGACGCACATGATCGCACCATCCGGACGCGAGCGGCAGGACCGAGCGTCACTGAACGTCATGAACGCCTCGCGGCATGAGGGGGCGTTGCTCAGGCCGGCGACCACTCCTGTTCGAGGATGGCGTAGCCGACCGTGTCCAGCCATCG
The DNA here is from genome assembly GCF_042870725.1 of Micromonospora sp. NPDC006431. NCBI lineage: Bacteria > Bacillati > Actinomycetota > Actinomycetes > Micromonosporales > Micromonosporaceae > Micromonospora > Micromonospora sp. NPDC006431. Next base: position 58,449 of record NZ_JBIAHQ010000004.1, on the reverse strand, counting down.
GCCGGACCGGTGCAGTGACTCGCGGACTGCGTGCACTTCGCGGCGCATGCCGACGCGCTCCATGAGGCGCCAGGAGGTGTCGTTGCCGAGGAAGCAGTTCGCGGTGACCCGGCGCACGCCGAGGTCCTCGAAGCAGTAGCGGAGGAGCTCACGTACGGCTTCGGTGGCGTAGCCGTGGCCGGTGAAGGCGGGATCGAGGACCCAGCCGAGCTCTGCCTGCGTGTCGCGCGCCTGGTCGGCGACATCGAGCTGGGCCCAGGCGTCCTCGCGGCGGAGCATGAAGTCGCCGATGGTCGGGGCCTCGGGGTCGTGGCCGAGGGTGACGATGACAGTGGTCGCGAGGCGGGCAGGCTTCGAGAACAGCTCGCGGTAGCCCTCGAGGTTCGCGGGGCAGCCAGTGAGCCACTCGTTGATTGACTCGAGCTGACGGAACGCCCAGGTCGGGTCGGCGTCGGCGGCGGTGGCGGGACGGAGGGTGAGGCGCTCGGTCTGCAATGGGCGCTCGAGCACCGACGGGCAGATGGGGGCCGGCGTACCGGTGGTGCGGAGCTCTGTGAGGACGGCGCCGATGTCGCGCAGTCCGGCGAGTACACCGTGGAGCTGCGCTTGGTCGGCGACGGAGACCGTGAGGGTGGTGGTGCCGTCGTCGTCGCGGGTCAGGTCGAGCTCGCCGAGCCAGGCGGACCAGTGGTCGTTGAGGTGGCCGTCGACGCGGATCGCGTACGTCGTGGGGGCGGTGTTCATGAGGGCGCTCCAGTTTGCTGAGGACCTGTGGGGAGTGCGGGGCGCCGACGGGCGGGACTGCGGAGGGCCCACTCGGCGACGGCCAGGTTGATCACCCAGCCGGCGCCCTTGGCGAGATCGGCGGCGAGCACGCCGGGGCCGAAGATCGCGCCGCCGATGCCCTCGGTGAAGGCCTGGGTACCGGCGGCCAGGCCGATCGCGTACGCCCGGATCATCCACGCCCGGTGGGCCGCGATGTCGCGGCGACGTACGGCGGTGAAGCCGAGCACAAGGCAGGCGGCCATCGCGGACCCGAAGACCAGGCGGAGCACGTAGAGCAGGCCGCCGGTGCCGGGCTGCGCCTCGTAGAACAGCGTCATCCAGAGAGCCGAGGTCGCCACCAGCAGGCCGGCCACGGCCAGCACCCGGCCGGCACGGCGGTGCCAGGCCAGGTGCCGGCGGCGGAACCGTGGCACGAGCTGCAGGATCCCGACGAGCGCGTACATCGCCGCGCCGACGATGTGCACCACGAGCGGGAGCGGGAGGCCGGTGAACCGGTGGTCAGCGGGGATGACGGCCGGGCCGCCGGCCAGCTGGATCAGCCGCAGCGTCCCGGCCGTCAGCGGGATCGCGCTCAGGGCGACCAGCGCCATCGGCGCCGGCCAGCTCAGTTTCCGGGTGCTCACCGGACCGTGGCGACGTCGGCGTGGACCGTGGGCCGGGCGTCGACCGCCTCGGCGGCGTCGACCCGCCGGTGCCCGTCGCGCCACAGCGAGATGCCGAGGCCGATCAGCGCGACGCCGGTGGGCACCGCGAACGGGCGGTCGAAGGACTCCGGCAGCACGGACAGCGCCAGCGCGGAGACGGTGCCATAGGCCAGCAGCAGGGCGGCCCAGCGGGGCAAGATGCCCGCTCGGAACAGCGCGATGCCGAAAAGCAGGCCGCCGAGCGAGTAGCCGATGCCGGTGATGCCGAACAGGACGGTCATGCCGCCGATGTCGCCGCTCGGGCTGCCGCCCATGGCGGCGTCAACATAGTCCTGGACGTAGCCGGGGCTCGTCTTGGCTACGGTCGGCAGGACGCAGGCGACGATGACCTGGTTGGCGAACATCGCGAGGTATCCGACGGTCAGCAGCACGTAGCCGGCGACCCCGAGGAGCCCGAACCGCCGGTGGTTGCGGAGGAACATGCCGGCGAAGCCGGCCAGCGACAGGACGGCCATCACGGCCTTGGCGGTCTCACGGACCGCCATCTCGGTCGTCACGATGTGCGCGACGTCGGCCGGTGGGTGGTTGACCTGGACGCCTGCGTAGATGGCGCCGGCGGCGGCCGCGCACAGACCGGCGGCTGCGGTGATGCGGTGGGTGGTGATGTTCATGTCGGATTCCTCGGTGCCCGGTGCCGGGCGGGGTGTCCGGCGATATCCGGGAGGTTAGGAGCCGACGTGGTGAGGCCACATCACCATGTGATGTGACCGGGGTGGTGATTCGGCCGCGGTGACGCTCAGAGCAGGCCGAGGTCCGCGGCTCGGCGTACCGCGGCGCGGCGGGTGTTCACGTCGAGCTTGGTGAAGATGTGCTTGGTGTGGGTGCGCAGCGTGTTCACCGATACGAAGAGCTGTCGCGCGATCTCCGGCCCGCTGAGGTCGGTCGCCAGCAGGCGCAGCACCTCGAGCTCACGCCCGCTGAGTCCTTCCTCGGAGGCGGGTCCGGCGGGTGCGGGTGCCGACGGTCTTTGTGCGGCGGCCAGCAGGTGCTCGGCGTGCGTCCGTACGTCGTGCGGCGCGGCGCGGGCGACCTTCCCGAGCAGCTCCACCATCGGGTATCCCTCGTCGAGGAAGAGCCGGCAGTAGCCGGCCGGCACCCCCTTGGCGAGGGCGGCAGCGAGGTCAGGCGCCGCCGAGTCCACGTCGCCGTTCGCCTGGTGGGCGAGCGCCCGCACCAGGCCCGCCTCGACCAGGCTGCCGTCGCGGCCCGCCGTCCGCGCGGCGTCCAGCACGCGGTCGAGCAGGTCGAGCGCCGCGCGCGCGTCCCCCTCGGCGATGAGCAGCCGGGCGAGGGTGAGTTGGTCGTACTCGGCCAGGTAGGCCAGCGGATCCGTCGGCACGACCCCGCGCTCGCGGGCCCACGCTCGCGCCTCATCGAGGCGGCCCTGGGCGATCCGCACCCGTGCTCGGGTCGCGGCGATCGGCCGCACGTCCGGGAAGTAGCCGGGCAGGAAGAGCGGCTCCGCCTGGTCGAGCATCGCGACCGCGCCGTCGAGGTCGCCTTGCGCCTGCAGCAGTGCGGCCGTCGCGGTGTACCAGCGGTGCCGGTTCTCCAGCAGCGACGCCCGGTCGCCGAGCTCGCGGGCGACCTCGAGGTGCTCCGCGGCCGCGTCGAGGTCGCCCTGCTCGCGGAGGACGTTGGCGAGGCCGACGTGCAGGTCGCCGGTGGTGGGGAGCACCGGGCCCGGGTGGCTCTCGGCCGCGGCCAGCGCCCGTTCGTAGAGCCGGCGCGCCTCGACCGGACGTCCGCGCGCCAGCCACATTTCTGCCAGCACGACGGTCGCGCCCAGCTCGTCTGCGACCATGCCGGCCGCGTGCAGGCTGGCGACCGCCGCCGTGAACGTGTCCACCCCGGCGCCGAGGTCGCCCGCCGCCCAAGCCGCCAGGCCGACGAAGCCGGCGGCGGCACCGCGCGGGAAGTGGTCCTCCGGCCCGGCCAGCGCGAGTGCCCGGCGGGCGTGCGAGACCGTACCGTCGACATCGCCCCTGGCCTGGGCGACCGCGGCGCGGTAGACCGCGATCATGGCCGGGAGGGAGCGGAGCTCGCCCTCCCGGTCCCGGGCCGCCTCGGCCAGCGAGCCCGCGGTGGGAATGGTCGATGGCGGCATCGTGTCGAGACCAGCATCAGCGGCGTCGAGCCACGCCTCCACCCCGTCGAAGTCGCCCTCGGAGAGCCGGCTCCACCCCACGAAGGTGGCCAGCAGCGGTCGGCGACGGACGACGTCGCCGGGCAGCGCAACCAGCCAGTCGCGAAGGATGCGGTCCTGGCGTCGTCGGCGCATGTCGGCCTCGGCGAGCTCGACGAGGTCGGCGGTGTGCTCGTGGTCGCCGCTCGCGATCGCGTGCCGTACGGCGTCGGCCAGCAGCCCGTTCTCGGCGAGCCATCGGCTGGCCGCGGCGTGCAGCTCACCGACCCGGTCGGCCCGCCGGGCAGCCAGGCGGGCACGCAATGCGTCGGCGAAAAGCTGGTGGTAGCGGTACCACCGCCGCTCGTCATCGAGCGGGACGACGAACAGGTGCTCGCGCTCAAGGGTCTCCAGCATCGGCTGACCGTCGGAGCGACCGGTCAGGGCGTCGCAAAGGCCGCCGGTCAGCTGGTCGAGCACGGAGGTGTCGAGCAGGAACGCGCGCACCTCCTCCGGCTGCCGGTCCAGAACCTCCTCAACGAGGTAGTCGAGGACGAACCGATGGCTCCCGGAGAATGCCTCGACGAACCCAGCGACATCTCCAGGCCCGTCGGCGGCGGCATGGGTCCGGGCCGACAGCGCGGCCAGCTGCAGCCCCGCCGCCCACCCCTCGGTGCGCGCCTCGAGCGCGGCCACCAGCGCGGGCTCGAGCTGCAGCCCCATCACCTCGTTGAGGAAAACCTCCGCCTCGTCCGTGGTGAACCTGAGGTCAGCGGCCCGCACCTCCACGAGCTCGCCCCGCGCACGCAGACGGGACAGCGGGAGCGGCGGGTCGGCCCGAGTGGCCACCGCCAGCGTGACCTGTGGAGGCAGGTTGTCCAGGAGGAAGGTCACCGCCTCATGGACGGCGGCCGCGTCGATGACGTGGTAGTCGTCGAGCGCCACCACCGTGGGACCGGCGAGGACGTCGAGATCGTTGATCAGGCTGACCAGGACAGCGTCGGTTGGCGTGGCGCCGCCGACCTCCAGCAGGGCGAGCGCGTCGACACCAGCCTCAGGCTCAGCGGTCTGAATCGCGGCCACGAGGTGGGTCAGAAACTGTCGGAGGTCGGCATCGCCTGTGTCGAGAGCCAACCACGCAACTCTGCGCTGCGACTTCTCGGCCCCCGCCAGCCACTGCGCCAGAAGTGTGGTCTTGCCGAACCCAGCCGGTGCCGCGACGAGGACCAGCCGCGGCCCTTCGCCTCCGTCCGTGCGCAGTTGGTCGGTGAGGCGGGCGCGCCGCACCAGCCGACGACGCGGCGAGGGCAGGTGCAGCTTGGTGCCCAGCACAGGCATTCGACCATCGTAGGCCCGCTGTGAGGCGGTGGTCAGCCGGTACTGGCCTGCGAGCAGTAGGTCACGTGTGGGGATGGCTGGTGATGCCGTCCAGGATGGTGATCAGGTTGTGGTGGAAGGTTTCCTCGGCGTTGAGGTGGGCGCCGTCGATGACGAGCCGGGCGATGGTGGGGTAGCGGCCTGTTTCGAGCATGCGGGTCAGGTAGGGCCCGAGGGTGGCCTGCCAAGCGGACATGTCGGTGCCGGTTAAACGGGCGGTGCGTCGCTCGGTGATCTCCCTGCGGAGCGCTCCGACGATGAACGCGTTGAGGGCGCCCAAGGCCCGCTGGAGATCGTCGATACCGCGCACGCCAGGGGCCTGGCTGAGCGCCGCCGCAGTCGATTCGCCCACGGCGATTGATTCGGTGATCATCAACCCAGTGCCCGCTGGACCGGACCGGACACGCCCGAAACGCCCCGGACCCAGCAAGACGCAAGGAATGCTCGTCGGACGAGCAGCCACCGAGCAGCCACACGTCCACAAGGGACGGACAAGCAAAGAGCCCGACCCGCATTTCCGCAGGTCAGGCTCTTTGGATCTTGCGCGCCCGAAGGGGCTCGAACCCCTAACCTGGCGGCGACACGGACGGGGAAGGACCACGAGGGCAGAAGGGGGCGAGGGGTGCCCCCGCCCCTGTCGACCGGGATGCCAGCATGGCATCCGTCTATTTGGCGAGGGACTAGGTTGGTACTCCAACGTCACTTCGCCTGTCTGCGCGCTGGTAGTGGAACGTCGGGCTCGGGCTTGGGATGTTCGTCGCCAGATCGACCAGTGCAGGGTGTGCGCTGGCGGTAGCGGCAGAGCGAGGACGAAGGCGTTGAGGAGTCGGCGGATCTCGGCGACGGTCAACGCGATGATCTCCGGGTCGGAATCGGGCTGCTGGGCGGCGAGGATGGTCAGGACGGCCAGGGCGAGCATGGCCAGGGTGATGAACCGGTGCCAGCCGGTCCAGCCGCGGACCTGGTAGTGGTCCAGGCCGACCTGGCCCTTGCCGGTCTGGAACAACTCCTCGATGCTCCAGCGGGATCCGGCCACGGTCACGAGAGTGTGCAGCGGCACCGGGCGAGGCGCCCAGCACAGGTAGAAGGCCAGCTCGCCGGTGCTCCAGTTGCGGCGGATGAGCAGCCACCGATGCTCACCAGAGCCGGTGGCGGTGGTGACCCAGGCCCACAGGTAGTCGCGGGGCCCTTTCGCCCCTGGCCCGCAGCTGTGCAGCTGCCACTCGCTGGTGGGGATCCGGTCGGCGATCTCGTCGACGCGTACGAGGGTCCGGCCGTCGTTGACATGCACGCGTCGGTCACAGCCGACGGCCAGGACGTAGCCGATCCCGCGCTGTTCCAGGTCGGCGCGTAGGCCGGGGTCGGCGCCGTAAACCTCGTCGCCGGTCACCCACCCGACCGGGACGTTGGCGTTCAACGCGGCGGCGATCATCTGCCGGGCCAGGGCCGGTTTCGTGGCGAACTCGACCTGGTCGGGGACGCCGGCGGCAGTGAGGCGGTCGGGCTGCTGGCACCAGGTCGTCTCGGGTAGGTAGAGCCGACGGTCGATCATCGCCCGCCCCAGGGGTGAGACGTAGGCCAGGAACACCCCGACCTGGCTGTTCTCCACACGGCCGGCGGTTCCGGTGTACTGCCGCTGCACCCCGACCGAGCACACGCCCTTCTTCAGGGCTCCGCGTGGTAGGCCGGCTGCCCCGACCCGGCTTGCGTCTCGTCGTGCCATCGTGACGGCTCAGCCTCCAGGCGCCAGCGGAACAGCCCGTCGCGTGAGCCGTCAGCCGACAGCCAGCGCTGGAGACGGCGGGTCTCCGGCGGTTCGATCGGCGCATCCCCGATCCACTCGGTGAACACGAACTGCTCCGGGCGGGCCGTGAGCTCGGGTTCGCGGTCAGCCGCCAGCGCGGCCTGGTTGAGGATGTCGGCTGCGCTGGCGACCGAAGCGGGCGGCCGGCCAGCAATACGCATTGTCTGAGTCGCCAGGGTGACGACAGTCAGCGCCGCGGCGAAGGACGCAACGGCCACCAGCCGTCGGCGACTGCTTGCCGTGCCGCGTCGCCGTGCGGCGGGGCCCGCAGATCGTGCGGAAGCGGCGACGTCGATGGCCTGTTGCAGGTCGTGGCGCACCCGTTCGCCCGGCCCGGGGTGGGTCGGATCGAGTATCGATCCGAGGTTGTCGAGCAAAGTTGATCGTTGCATGGGTTTCCTCACTGGATTGTCATCGGGTCGACACCGCCCAGCGCCGCGCGGAGCTTGCGGCGTACTCGGTTGAGCCGAGACCGGACGGTGCCGATCGGGATCTGAAGTCCGGCCGCGACCTCCTCGTAGCTCAGGCCGCCCCAGGCGTATAACAGCAGACAGTCACGGTCGCCGGACCGTAGCCGGGCCAGTGTCTCGGTCAGGGCCGGGTATGCCATCCGAGCCGTCATCTCGGTGGCTACCCGGTCGGCGTGACCGTCGTCAGGCAGGTCGTCGGGTCCCGCTCTGGCGAGCGTTCGGTAGCGGACCCGTTCCGTCCGTCGGTGCCGCGAGATCTCTCGGGTGGCGATGCCGAACAGTCAGGGTCGGGCATTGGCGAATGTCGTATCGTAGGTGTGACGTTTGGCGAACGCGGCGAGGAACGTCTCAGCGACCAGGTCGTCGGCCAGGTCCGGTCCGACCCGCCGAAACGTGTAACGGTGCACGTCGGTGGCGTATCGCTGGTAGAGCACCGCAAATAGGTGTGGTTCCCGCCACGACGCTTCGATGATCGTCGAGTCGTTCGCCGTGCTGACCTCCAACGTGCTCACGATCGTCGTCGGGTGTTCGAACCAGTCATGGGCTACCTCTCGCTCTCGACGCTGGCGACTGTCACTCGTTCTCGCCGCGAGAGGCGTTTCCGGTTCACGGCCAACCGTTGAAAAAAATTGCTGCGGTGCCCGAGCAACCGATGCATCACGACGAGGTCGAAATGCCGGCTCTCCGTCGGGACGGATTTGTGGCTGGCCGATGTGGGATGCTGCGCCGGTCTACCTACCGATACCACCTGCTCGAAGGGATCACCGCGATGGCAAAGGTCATCTCCACGCTGTTCATGTCGGCCGATGGTGTGGCCGAGATCGACCCTGATTGGCACTTCCCGTACTTCGACGAGAACATGGGCCGCGCCGTCGGCGAGGACTATGACAGCGCTGACGTGCTGCTCATCGGCCGGGAGACCTACGACAGCTTCGCCGGAGCGTGGCCCGACCGCGAGGCCGGGGGTGGGGACGACGCGCCGTTCGCCAAGCAACTCGGGGACGTGCGCAAGGTGGTCGTTTCGCGCCAGCCGCTGGAGTTCTCCTGGCGCAACTCCGAGCTGATCAAGGGTGATCTCCTCGATGCCGTCACCTCGCTCAGGGCCGACCCCGACATCAGAGGCATCCTCATACCCGGCTCGATCTCCGTGGTGCAGCAGCTGCTCGCCGCGGGGCTAGTCGATGAGCTGCGCCTGCTGGTGCACCCAGTGGCGGCGCGTAAGGGCCGCAGGCTGTTCGACGAGGGCGACGCGCCGTACCACTTGAGAATGACGGCGACGGAGGCGTTTCCGACGGGCGTGATTCGCGTGATCTACTCGCCGGCCGAGGCACCCACCAAGGTCGGCTACGACGAGGTCAAGGACCAGGTACCCGGAGGGAAATAGCCGCCTTCGGGGGGGCGCCGCAACGGCGCCACATGCCCCTGCCGGTGCGGCCGCAGCCCGTTACGCCGCTACAGGTCGGCGGTGAAGCTGTGCGGCACCCGGATGTCAACGTGCCGGGCCAGATGCGACGCCATTTCCCGGCTCGACCAATGCGCCAGGCCGGTCACTTCGCGTGGGGGGTCACCCGGGTCAACGCGAGAATCCGCGCCCGCACCAACCCGGGCACCCCGACGGGCTACCCGGCCGCGGCCGGTTGCCGCCGGCGAACGCGTACCGGTTGCCGGTGAACGGTCCATGGCCAGACCCATGTCCGCCATGGCGCCGCCGTAGGTGTCCCGCGTCAGGAACCGGTTCAGCCCCGGGTCGTAGTTAGAGCGTGTCTCAGGTGGTGAGTTTGAGGTAGCGCTTGTGGCAGGTGAGGGCGGCGGCGAGGGTGACGAACGCGCAGTAGAGGCTGGCCGAGCGTTCGTAGCGGATGGTCAGCCGGCGGTAGCCGGTGAACCAGGCGAACGTCCTCTCGATCACCCAGCGGTGCCGACCGAGACGGTTCGGCGACTCGATGCCGCGACGGGCGATGCGGGGTCGGATGCCGCGGGCGCGGAGCATGCGGCGTAGGTGGGGGTAGTCGTAGCCCTTGTCGGCGTGCAGCTTGTCGGGCGCCGGCGGCGGGGTCCGCGTCGGGAGCGGATGGCGGGGATGGCCTGGACCAGGGACTCCAGGCAGCGGCTGTCGTGGGTGTTCGCGGCGGACACGCCGACGGACAGAGGTAACCCGTTGCGGTCGGACAGGGCGTGGATCTTGCTGCCGGGTTTGCCTCGGTCGACCGGGCTCGGTCCGGTCAGGTCGCCCCCCCCTTTTCGCCCGCACCGACGCCGCGTCGGCGGTGGCCCGGGACCAGTCGATCAACCCCTTCGCGCCGAGCTGGTCCAGGGCGGCGACGTGCAGCCTGCGCCACAGCCCGGCCCGGGTCCAGGCGACGAACCGGCGGTGCGCGGTGGCCTTGGAGACCCCGAACCCGGGTGGCAGGTGCCGCCAGGCGCAGCCAGTGTTCAACACGTACACGATCGCGGCGAACACAGCCCGCGCCTCGATCGGGGGTGTACCCCCGCCCTGCGGACGTCGAGGCGGCGGCGGAACTAACGGGCTGGCCAGGCTCCACAACTCGTCAGGCACCCACTCAGAGATCAACCGGTCGTCCATAGTAGAAGTGATCTACCACCAAGGTCAGCCGACCGCCACCTGAGACACGCTCTTAGACCAAACGGTAGGGTTTTGGCACCCGACAGGTTCAGTACCATATCTGAAATCGTATGGCAGTCGGCCTTGATTCTTCATCACCCGAGATCCGCAAGCGCCCGGATCGTAGTTACGGAACCCCATATCGTAGGTGCCCGAGCCCGCGTCCCACCGGGAGGCGTTGAACCGGAACGCGTTGTACGGCTCCGTGGCCGGTAGATGAACTGCGAGTACTCCCGGCCGCCGTCGTCCTTGTGCTTGATCTGGGTCAGCTGCTGATCCCACGGCGCGTACTGGTACGAATTCTCCCCCTTGCCGGCGACCTCCTCACGCAGTACCCCAGGCATCCACAATCCCATCGGGCGCTCGATGCCCTTCGAACATCAACATCACCAACTCGGAAAGACGGCAGAGTAAAGACCGAACTGATTTGCAACGCGACTGTCGGGGGCCAACGCAAGCTTGACCCCCGACAGTTCGCTAGACGAACGGCGCTAGATTACTACCTTTCGATTCACCTTTTTCGCGTACTCGTCTGCCCATCTCCTTGCTTGGACCAGCACGGGCGGGTCACCCGGCGATTGCTTGGTACTAGCTTTCAGGGACTCACGCAATCGACTAGCCAGAGCCTGGTCACCCGCGTCCTCGGCAAGGATCAAGGCTTGAACGCGTCGTGCGACATAACTGCCCTTATCCTGCCAAGCATAGATGTCGCCACGCACGACTTCCGACTCCGACATAAGGACATTGATCAAGTCCCGTCTACCCTTGAGGAAATCCTGCTCTGCGCTTACAACTTTCTGAAAATAGCTGACTTCCTGATCCTCAAGCACCTTCCTCTCCGGCCAGGGAATGCCCCGCAGCCTTAGTCTCAGGCGCACTGCCATGCGACCGAACTCGTCCATCAGTGGCCCTAGTCGAGCGTCGCCGACGTTCATGGCCGCCTTCACCAACCCGACTGGATCCTCTTCCAGCCAGGCGATAAACTCCAGATCGCCTTTTTGCCATGTGACAATCCCACGGCTGGTGATCACGGCACCCTCGGGTATTACCCCGAGCCCGGCCAACTGCCGCCAAATGCTCGCTGCCGAAACCCTTCCCATACCAATCCTAGAACTTCAACCACCTGCGCTTGGCACCCGGCTTGGGCACCGCGCCCAACCTAAAGGAATAGTTACCTGCAGCGTCCTGGCTCCAGAGCCACACCTCTCCGTAATCCTTACCCATAGCATTCATGTACCTTCGCAGCCGTCGGGTTCCTGCTTTCAGCCCTGATTCGGTATCCGGCTTCAATTCGACCGGGTACCCGTTACGAGTGAAACCGTCGGGAATGTTTTTGGGATCGATATTCTTACCCGGATGGTAACCCAACGAGTTCAGGTGCGCGGCCCAATCCGGCGACTTGTGGGCATTCTGTCCGGCCTGAGCATTGGGGGAATGACCGCCGGTAAGGTTCTGCGTGCCCCCCGTAGCGCTCGGCGTACCGCCAGCAGCATTCGGATTGCTGCAGGTACACGGATTGCCGTTTGCGTCAACGCCTCCCGGGCAGTTGTGAACGAGAACGGGGCTCTCACCAGCGACGACGTAGTAGGTGTGGATGCCCTCAACCGTGAGGTTGTGGACTCGTTCGTGCCGGTGGGTCCTGGTGAGAGCAGTGATCTGCACCCAGGTACCGGCTGCGGTCTGGAGCCACATGCCGGGCTTGAGCTCTCCACCGGTGACCCACTGTCCGACGTCGGGCAACCAGATCAGGTGCTCCGCCGTGGAGGTGATCGAGCCGGTCTTCGAACCGGCCTGGCCGTCCACGTCGACCGTGATCGTCACCAACGTCTTACTGCCCTCGTGGCTACGCACGTTGGTGACAGCGCGGCCCTGGTTGTCGCCCGACTCGACATCGGTGCCCAGGACCTCGTCGCCGAGGTTCAGATCCTCAATCGCCTTGGTGCCACCACTGGCGAGGAGCACCTTGGTGCCCGGTACGAAGCTGTTGCACTTCGTCGGTGTGGTCGGGTTGTCGGTCTTCGGGCTGGGCGTGTTGGTGGGAAGTGCCTTTTGCCCGTCGACGGTCGCGTCGACGGCCTTGCGGGTGTCGTTGGCGGTGTCGATGCCGTCGGCGATCTTCTTACCCGTCTTGGCCAGCTTCGCCGCGGCCACCGCGTTCCCCGCCAGGGGAATCGCCGAGGCCATGGACATCGCCGCGTCGACGTAGTTGCCCTCGGCCAGATACCAGATGCCGTTGGCCACGTCGGCGACCTCACCGATCACCGGCACCATTCCCGCGACGTCCAGGGCGGCGTGGCCGATGTCCGACCACGACATCCCGAACAGGTGTCCGTCGAGTTCGATGAAGCTGATCGGGTTGCCGCCGGCGAAGGCGTACCGGTTGCCGGTGAACGGGTCCATGGCCAGACCCATGTCCGCCATGGCGCCGCCGTAGGTGTCCCGCGTCAGGAACCGGTTCAGCCCCGGGTCGTAGTTACGGAACCCCATATCGTAGGTGCCCGAGCCCGCGTCCCACCGGGAGGCGTTGAACCGGAACGCGTTGTACGGCTCCTCACCCTCCGGCGCAGCGCCCGGCTTGTCCACACCCGTGAACTGGGACTCGTCGTCCTTGCCGTACGCCGTGTACCCGTAGGTGGCGACCGTCCGGTCGAACGGGTCGTACACGTAGGTCGTCGACTTGGCGTTCGCACCGACACCCGCGACGGTCTTCGCCGTCCGGTCGAAACCGTCGTAGTAGTACTTCTGCGCCCGCTCACCACCGACCGACACCGTGTCCAGCCGGCCCAGCGGGTCGTAGTTGTACGTCGACGTCACCCCAGCCGTCGTGGTGGAGTGCAGCCGGTTCCGGTCGTACTTGCTCGTGCTGGTGACGTTCTCGATCGTCTGCGACACCGTGTTGCCGTTGGCGTCGTAGACGTACGCCTCGGTGGAGGTGCTGTCACCGGTCTTGTCGAGTCGGCTGATGCGGTCCTGCGGGTCGTAGGTGAAGGTGTAGGTGTTGTCGATGTAGTCCGACGAGTTGTCGGCGTTCATCAACTTGAGCACGTCCCGGGACGGGTGCCCGTTGGCCTGACGATCTTTGGTCGCTAGGTCGGCGTGGCCGATGTCCGACCACGACATCCCGAACAGGTGCCAGATAGCCGCAAGGCTCCCGGCGAAGCACCCTCGTGAAGCGAGTGCTTGCGCCAGGAGCCTTGCCGGCGTACCCCTCAGCGGAGCGTCAGTGGATCGGGCCGAGAATCACGTGCTTGACATCTTCGTCAAGTTCTTCGGGCGCCGGAGTGTAGAGACTCAGTCCCAGTGCGCTGAACCTCAACGACTCCAATTCGAACTCGTCGGGGCTGAACCCCTCGTTTTCGAGGTTGCTCAAGACCTCTCCCAGAGGTCTCCCGGCAAGCGATATTCCACGCCAGAGCACATCGATTGAGTCGGACATGTCGATCTCAATCAGCCTGTCGCTGGCGTCGTACGTAAGGATGAGTGTCATGTCGTAGTACGAGTCCAGGACCGAGCCCGGGAATCGCTCGAACGGAACATGATCGCCCAACCTTTCCCGGTGGAGGGTTCGCGGCTCGCCAAAACGCGCCTCGGATATACCCTCCCCCGGCAGCACCTCGAATGGTTCATCTCGGCCCGTCACGGATTAGCTCCCTAAGTAGTGGCTTCAGTGGATACCGCCAGGCGGGAGTTTACTCAACATCTCATTGATCGCATCGTCGTACTTGGTGCCGAAGCGGCTCCTGACGTCGTGGATATCGTTCGCCAAGGCCTTTCGCCAATCGCCTCGCGCGATCAGGTCGCGCTGCATCTCCCGGTACCTCGCCTGCATCGAGTTAGGCCCACCGCTGGTGCTCCACAACTGGGCGTGGTCCGCCCGATCCATCTGGATTGCCGGCCCCTGAGAGAACGGGATGTTGGTTGTCGAGTGCGGCGGCATGTGGTTGATCTCAATACCGGGCGGGTTCAGCTTCCGGCCGTCGGGCATCGTCACCTTCAGGTCGCCATGTGTACCGCCTCGGTAGACATGTCCAGGATTCGCCCGCGGCTGCTTCTTGGTGCAAGTACACGGTTGGCCGTTGGCGTTCGTGCCTCCGCCACAGTTGTGGACCAGGAGTGGGCTGTCGCCGGCGAGGACGTAGTACGTGTGGACGCCGGCGACGGTGAGGTTGTGGACTCGTTCGTGGTGGACGCTGCGCTTGACGGCGGTGACCTGGACCCAGGTCCCGGCCGAGGTCTGCAGCCACATGCCTGACTTGAGCTGGTCTGCCTTGACCCACATGCCGCTGTCGGGCAGCCAGACCAAATGAGCATCAGTGGCGGTGATGCTGCCGGTCTTTGACCCGTCCTTGCCGTCAAGGTCAACCGTGAAGGTGATCAGAGTCTTGGTGCCTTCGTGGCTGCGAACGTTGGTGACCGTTCGGCCCTGGTTGTCCCCGGACTCCACATCCGTGGCCAGGACCTGGTCGCCGACCTTCAGGTCCTCGATCGACTTCTGACCACCGTCGGCCATCAGTACCTTGGTCCCCGGTACAAAGCTGTTCTTCCTGGTACAGCTCGGGCCGGATGGCGCCTCGGTCTCCTTCGGCTTGGGTGTGTTGGTGGGCAGCGCCTTCGACCCGTCGGTGGTTGCGTTGACGGCTTTGCGGGTGTCGTTGGCGGTGTCGATGCCGTCGGCGATCTTCTTGCCGGTCTTGGCCAGCTTGGCTGCGGCGACTGCGTTGCCTGCGAGGGGGATGGCGGAGGCCATGGACATGGCGGCGTCGACGTAGTTGCCTTCGGCGAGGTACCAGATGCCGTTGGCCACGTCGGCGACCTCACCGATCACCGGTACCATGCCGGCGACGTCCAGGGCGGCGTGGCCGATGTCCGACCACGACATCCCGAACAGGTGTCCGTCGAGTTCGATGAAGCTGATCGGGTTGCCGCCGGCGAAGGCGTACCGGTTGCCGGTGAACGGGTCCATGGCCAGACCCATGTCCGCCATGGCGCCGCCGTAGGTGTCCCGCGTCAGGAACCGGTTCAGCCCCGGGTCGTAGTTACGGAACCCCATATCGTAGGTGCCCGAGCCCGCGTCCCACCGGGAGGCGTTGAACCGGAACGCGTTGTACGGCTCCTCACCCTCCGGCGCAGCGCCCGGCTTGTCCACACCCGTGAACTGGGACTCGTCGTCCTTGCCGTACGCCGTGTACCCGTAGGTGGCGCGGGTGTTGCCGTTCTCCTTCGTGATGCCGATGACGTCACCGCGTGGCCGGTAGATGAACTGCGAGTACTCCCGGCCGCCGTCGTCCTTGTGCTTGATTTGGGTCAGCTGCTGACCCCACGGCGCGTACTGGTACGACTTCTCGGCCTTGCCGGCGACCTCCTCACGCAGCACCTGGTTGTCCATCCCCAGGTACGTGAACAGCGTCGTCTTACCGGCCGCCGTCCGCGACACCGTCCGGTCGAACGGGTCGTACACGTAGGTCGTCGACTTGGCGTTCGCACCGACACCCGCGACGGTCTTCGCCGTCCGGTCGAAACCGTCGTAGTAGTACTTCTGCGCCCGCTCACCACCGACCGACACCGTGTCCAGCCGGCCCAGCGGGTCGTAGTTGTACGTCGACGTCACCCCAGCCGTCGTGGTGGAGTGCAGCCGGTTCCGGTCGTACTTGCTCGTGCTGGTGACGTTCTCGATCGTCTGCGACACCGTGTTGCCGTTGGCGTCGTAGACGTACGCCTCGGTGGAGGTGCTGTCACCGGTCTTGTCGAGTCGGCTGATGCGGTCCTGCGGGTCGTAGGTGAAGGTGTAGGTGTTGTCGATGTAGTCCGACGAGTTGTCGGCGTTCATCAACTTGAGCACGTCCCGGGACGGGTGCCCGTTGGCTTGGTACTCCAGCGTGTGCTCGGCGACGGTCGCCCCGCCGGAGGTCTTCTCCAGTTGGTGCTTGGTGGCGCCGTCGAGGTAGTACTCGAAGTCCACGGTGTTGCCGTTGGGCTTGGTCTGCTTGAGCAGCTGCCCGCGAGCGGTGTAGGTGAACGACGAGATCTGCTGGTTGCCCGCTGTCGGCGAGTCGGCGTTGGTCACCTTCGCGACCATGTCCCGCGCGTCGTACTCGATCTTTGACCAGGTCAGGTCGTGGGTCGAGGTGAGCGGGTTGCCGTTGTCGTCGTACGTCAGCGCCGTGGTGTTCTTCGGCGTCGCGTCGGTGGCGCCGGTGAACTCCTTGACCGTGGAGATCTGGTTGAGCTGGTCGTAGGCGATGTCGTACCGGCTGATCTTGGCCCCGGGGCTGAGGTCCTTGACCTCGACCAGCAACCCGTTCGGGTTGTACTTGTAGGTGAACTCCTTCTTCTCGTTGTCGACGTCACCGGCGTTGTCCCGCACCAGCTTGACCGCGTCGGCGAGCACCTTGCCGGTCGCCTGGTCGGTGATGGTGATCTTCTGGATGCCGTCCTCGACGAAGGAGTAGCTGCCCAGGCTGATCCAGGTGCCGGTGTTCTGGGTCTGGTTCACCGTCTTGGTGACGCTGCCACCGTTGTGGGTGATGGTGAACTTCGCGTCCGTCGCGGCACCGGTGACCTGCGGGTGCCGCACGAACACCTCGTAGCTGCCGTCGCGCGGGACGTTCAGCTGCCAGTTGAACTGGGCCGAGCCGCTGCCCGCCGGCGCGGTGGCCACGTCGTAGCCCCACTGCCCGGTCGCGCCGCCGCTGCTCCAGGCGCCCTGGCTCGCGGTGTTGTTCGAGTCGGAGTTGTCGACCAGGATCACGTCCTTGCCGACCGGCAGGCCGTCCTCCGAGCGCCCCTTCTCGTTGCCGGAGGGGTAGTACTCCCACGTCATCGTCCGCGTGGTCGACCCACCGGCCGAGCTCAGCGTGTTCTTGGTCTGCTGGCCCAGGTCGTTGTAGTCGTACGAGTTGACGATGTCCCACGGGTCCTTGGACGTCTTGGTCCACCCGTTGTCGTAGTAGGTGTACTCGGTGTCGTTGCGGACCGTTTGCCCCTCGGACGGGGGCGCGCTGACCTTGGCCAGGTTGCCGATCTCGTCATAGGTGTAGAAGGTCTTGTCCGGCGTGTTGTAGCGGCTGTCGTCCTTGTCGTAGGACGACCACTCCTCCTTCTTGCGGTTGAGCGCGTCGTAGACGGTCACCACGGCGAAGTCGTCGGCGTCGTCGGTGGTGTTCACCCCGCGCGGGGTGATCCCCTTCGTCTGGTTACCGACCTGGTCGTACTCATACCTCGTGGTGCGGTAGGTGATCGCGCCGGCGCCGTCCTTGGTGTGCGGCACCTTCGACTCGATCAGCGCGCCGCGGGCGTCGTAGGCCGCCAGCGACTCGTTGCCCTCCGCGTCGGTGGTCCCGACCGTGAGGCCGTCCTTGTCGAACCGGGCGGTGGTGAACTTGCCGAGCGCGTCGATCGTCTTGACGACCCGGTGGTTCCAGTCGTACTCGTACTTGGTCGTGAAGTCGTTCTCCGGGCTGGCGGTCTTGCGCGCGTCGTACAGCACCGTGACGTTGCCGACGTTGTCGTACTCCGAGACCACCTTCTGACCGAGACCGTTGGTGACCTCGATCGGCTGGTAGATCGCGTCGTACTTGGTCGTCGTGGTGTAGTCGCCCACCTCGGAGGTCAGGTTGCCCTGCGGCTCCGTGACAGTCAGGACGTTGCCGACCTTGTCGTACGTCGTGGTGGTCTTGCGCTCCGGATCGGTCACCAGATCCTTCGGCGCGTACGACTCAATCACCTGGTCGGCCTTGTCGTAGACCGAGGTCGACGCCGTCCCGTTGGCCGCGTACGCCGTGACGATGTTGTCGTTGGCGTCGTACACCGAGGCCTTGGTGGTGATGAAGCGGTTGTTGGCCGCGTCCATCGGCTCGACCTTGTCCTTCGGCCGGCCGAAGGTGTCGTACGCCTGGGTGACCTTGGCGTTCTTGCCGTTCTTGACCTCGAGGACGTTGCCCCGGTCGTCGTAGGTGAAGTACGAGAGCCCGCTGCCGGCGTCCTTGATCTTCGCCGGGTAGCCGCTGGCGTGGAAGTCGAGGTACTCGGTGGTGTTGCCGTTGGCGTCCTTGGCGGCGACGAGCTGGCCCCACGCGTCGTAGGTGTTCCGGCTCGTGTAGTCGCCATCGGTCGCCGTGGTGTTGCCCACCGGGTCGGTGACCGTCTCGACGTCACCCGCGGCCGTGTACGTGAACGTCCACTTCCGGCCCTCCGAGCTGGTCTTGCTGATCACCTCGGCCACGTACCCGTTGAGCTGGCGCTGGTAGGTCAGCACCGTGCCCGGCCAGCCGTTGCGGACCGCCTCGGCGTCCTTGACCTCGGTCGGGTAACCGGTCTTCGGGTCGTACGCCCAGGTCGAGACCGCGCCGTTGGCCTCCTCCAACCGGATGACGTTGTGGTCGTCGTCCCAGCCGAGCTTCGTGACCTCGTTCTTCGCGTTGGTCGTCTGGTACGCCCGGCCGTAACCATCCAGCAGGTACTGGGCGGCGTGGTTCTCGGCGTCGGTGACCGTGGCGTTGATGTTGCTGCCCTGCGGGCCGTCCGGGTCGACGTAGCCGAACTGGGTGAGGTAGCCGAGCCGGTCGGTGTAGGACTTGGTGGTCCAGTGGAACTTCGGGTCGTCACCGGTCTGCGGGTAGTTGTAGACCAGACCGGTGGCGTTGCCGCGCGGGTCGGTGACCTTGACCAGCTTGACGTTCTTGTTCCCCTGCGTCATGTCGTAGGCGAACTTGAACGTCTTCGGCGTCCCGTCCGTCGACCCGGCTCCGTCGATCAACTCACCGAGCAGACCCTTGTCCGTGTAGGTGAAGGAGAGCTTCCGCCCCGAGATGTCGGTGATCTGCGAGATGTGGTCAATGATCTTCGGGTTGGTCAGGTTGGTCCCGGACTTCCGCGTCCAGGTGATGTCATCGATGTAGTCGAACGCCTGACCCTTCGCGAAGTAATCAACCGTCAGGGTCTTCCGACCCGTCGCGTCGGTGATGTACTTGAGGAACTTCGTCGGCTTGTTGTTCGACTTCCGCTCCTCGTACGTGAACACCATTTCGTTGCCGTTGTTGTCCACGATGCTGGACAGGAAACCCTCGCAGTCATAGAAGAACTGCGTCCGGTCCGGCCGGGTCAACACCCACGCCTTGCGCTCCTGGGTGTTGGGCTTGCAGTCCACGCTGCTGTACTTCTGCAGGTAGAGATGCACACCCTTCGGGCTCTTCCACTCGCCTGCGGTCGCGTCCCAGGTGAACCAGTGGCTGGTGCCGTCCCCGTCGGTCAAGGTGACCTTGGTCGGGTTCGGATTCGGGTGGAAGTCCAGGGGTGCGCCGAGCCGCATCATCGAGCTGGCCTGCAGCGACCACCCGTAGCCGGCGACAGTGTCGCTGGTGTCGAGGGAGTTGTAGGCCAGGCGAACGAACGTCGACAGACCCCGGGAGGGGTTGTTGAACGCGTTGTACGACCAGACGGTGTTGCCGGAGTACAGGTTGTTCATCAACGTGCCGCCGGCACCGGTGTTCTTCCCCGCGTACGAGTAGAACTTCTCCAGACCCAACTGGTCGGAGGTCGGCTCCTCCACCGCCACGTTCTGCGGCAACGGCTGGATCGCCGGAGTGGTCTCCGACAGCTTCTTACCGGTCAGCTTGTTGCGCAGGTCCCACTTGAGCACGTAGTCGGTGCGCTTGTTGCCCTCCGTGGATGACGGCGGGGTCTTCACCTGCGCGTTGACGTCCACCGTCCCGCCGGCCGGGACACTCTTGGGCAGCGGGGTGACCACCTCGAAGGAGGGGTCCGCGCCGTCGGTGGTGCCGTCGGCCCGCTTCCAGTCATACCCGAGTTCCCAGTCGCTGGGGTTCCAGGCGGCCAGAGTCGGGTTGGACAGGGTCACCGGCACCGTGTACGCGGAGTTCGCCGTCGCCACCGTCGGGGTCGAAGCCGCGTAGTACGTCGACTCCGCGGTCTGCTCCAGGTAGGTGACTTCGAGGGTCGGGCGGAGCATCGGCTCGGCGCCCTCGGACGAGAGCAGCATCGCTCGGGCGGTCTGGTTGACCTCGTCGCGCTGCCGCAACAGCAGGCCGTTGTTGCTGGCCGAGTTCTTCAGCCAGCCGTCCACGGCCGGGGTGACGTCCCAGGTCTGCCACTCCGGGTCGTTGGTGATCCCGGTGGTCGAGGCCTTCCAGGCGGTGTCGTAGTCACCGCCCGCCGTGGTCCAGGCGTTGACCCCGTCGTAGGTGTTCCAGGTCGCCTTCGTCTCGGTGAAGTTCCGCTTGAGCTTGTACACGTCGACGTACTCGTCGGTGTCCGTGCCTGGATACAGGTACGTGTTGTACATCCGCAGCTCAGCGTCCACGACCTGCGCGTCCGTCGGGATCCCGGTCAACGCCGGGAACTTGATCAGGCCGCGGGTGTCGCCGTAGTAGGTCGAGTTGTTGCCCGGGCTGACATAGGGATCACCGTCGTAGACGTCCACGTTCTCCGTCGGCCGCGCCTGCGACAGGGTGGTGTCGGTCTGGCCGGTGCGGTAGATCCGGGTGATCTGACCCGCCTTCGGGAGGATCGCCGGCTGCGTCGGGCCGGCGATGAGCTGCCCGTCGGTGGTTTTCACCGCGACCATGTAGTAGTAGAACTTCCGCGCCAACGGGTCCGTGTTGTCCGCCGGCGTCGGCACCGCCGTCGTGTCCTGGTACGTCCGGGTACCGGTGGACACCGGGGCGATCAGCGTCGCCGCCGACGGCGTGTAGTTCTGGTAGATGCTGCGGTGCACCTGGTACTCGACGATGTCCGAGCCCGAGTACGCCGGCCAGTCCAGGACCGCACCGGTCGACGTGATCGTCGTCGGCGGGTTCACCGCCACGCCAGGACGGCCGTAGGTGACCACCAGCTTCGGCAGGTTGAAGTCCCGCCGGGCGTTGTTGTACGCGAACTCCGACGCCTCGTAGATCGGGCCGCCGCGGCCCTTCGTCGCCTCGTCCAGGGCCTTGAGCATGAACCCGTAGTTCGGGTACGTGCGGTTCACCCAGTCCTGCACCACACTGCGCACCGGGAACGAGTTCCACACACTCGACTTGGCGTACTTCTTCACCGCGCCGGCCTTGGTGAACCGCACCGCGTCCGCGTTCGCCGACGTGCCCGGCACACCGTTGAGCACCACCTTCCCGGTGGTGCCCGCCACGAACGGATGCGTTCCCAACGTCACCCACGCGCCCTGGCTGTCCGGCGTCTTCTGGTTGATGTTGTACGTCTTCGACCCGCCCGAGTAGTGCACCGTGTACGGGGCGTTGTCCGGCCGGTCGGTCGCACCCACGTAGTGCACCTCGACCTGGTAGTCACCCGCCTCCGTGATCGTCGGCACCCACGTATGCGTGTCCGACCCGCTGGAACTGCCGTGATACCGGTAATCGCCGTTGATCGCCTTCGGCGTCAACGTTCCGTTCGTCGAGTACGGCCACGACCCGACCACGGACGTCCCGGAATCCCCGTCATCCTTGAGCACCACATTCCCGGCTGGCGCGCCAGCGAACTTGGTGTTCATCGACGACCACGTCGCACCACCCGTGCCGCCCTCGACCCAGTCCGCGGTCACCCGATGCGCCTGCATCGGCACGTCATACGCCCAGTCCGTGTGCGTCTGCGAGTAATACAACTGCAACTGCGCGTCATCGATCGGCGTGTTCGCCGGAATCGAATCCACATTGAACTTGAGCAACGACCGCCACACCTGGCTCGACGTCGTACCCACCGGCAACTGGTACGTGTCGTTGTAGTTCTTCGTCGCGTTACCCGAGAAGATCGCCACGTCCTGACCGTCGGTCGGCACCGGCTGGATCTTGATCGTCGGGTCGACCACCACCGGATACACCCGCGCCTTGTCGGTCAGCCAGGCGGCGTCCGCGGACACCGTCACCGTGGTCTGCCCGTACACCTGCTGCACTCGCTGGGTGACCTTGTCCGACCACACCTTGCCGTGCGGCGACGACTTGTCGTCCTTGCTGTCGTACATGAACGGCGCCGGCATCACGAACACCGGCTCACCACCACCAGGGCGCACGAACGCGATCGACCCGTCCGCCCGCTGCCGTGCGGTCAGGCCGGCGGTGTCCAGGGTGAACGTCCACGACACCGGCCCGGCCGGCGCCTTCCGCAGGACGATCTTCTCCTTCAACGCGGTCGAGGTGACGTCGTAGACCACGTCCGCGCCACTCGCGATGCCCGGATAGGTCACCGTCGACCCCGACACCGTCGGCGTCACCGTCTTCGCCGCACCGGTCAGGCCCAACTCGATGCTGCGACCCTCAGCCTCGAACCGCACCAGATCCTTCGAACTGTCACCGAACAGGCTCGTGAAAGAGTTCGTGCGGTTGCCCTGCACGTACCCCTTCTCGTTGGTCGGGCGGACCGTCGTGTCGATGGCCTGCCACCGACCCTTCGCATCCCGGTAATGCACCGGCATCGACGAAATCTCCGCCTGCGTCCGACCATCCGACAACTGGAACGTCTTCGTGTTCGCGGTCCGCTCGCCGGTCAACTCCTTGACCCGCTTCTGCGCCGGCCACGCCTTACCCACCGGCGGCTTTTCGTCCCGGAACAACCCGGCGCTGACCACCTCCGGCCGCGCCCCACCCGAACCAGAACCAACCAGCCCACGCGCCGCATCACCGATCCGCGACAACAGACCGTCGTCGCCATCCTTCGCACCGCTCGCCGCCTGGTCGGCACGGCCGGCCCGGTCGGGATCACGGCCCGACAGGGCCTCCATCCCGCCCATCGTGGCCACCAAGGCCACCGCCAGGCCCCCGATCAGGAGGCCCCTCGCACGTCTCTTCACCATCACCCTCCGGTCCCATGGAGACACGACGAGTGAAGGCTAGAGGCCATCGATATATGGGCCGATATACGCAGCGATATATCGGCAAGAGGAGCTCGCTCATGGTTAGGTACAATGTGGACACGACCACCGAGCTCGTGCTGAATGAGTTCAGCGGAGGTGCTCGAGATGACGCTCGATCATGGCCGCAGCTCGTGCCGGCGGGCAGGCGCCGAGCAGGAGGTCCGAGGCCAGCCCGCTGACCAGCGCCGCCAGGATGCTCGCCTCGATCCCGGGATCCAGGTCCGCGCGGAGTTCGCCGGCACGGGCGGCGGCGGCTATCTGCCCCGCGAGCGCCGCCGCCAGTTGGGTGTGCCCGCGTCGATACTGCGTGGTCAGTGTCGGTTCGTGCAATGCGCGGATGAACACCGCGACGCCGGCGAGGGCCACGGTGCGGTCTTCGGAAGTCAGGGGCAGCAGCGCGGTCAGGGTGGCACGGAGCAGGGTCATTGGGGTCCGCGGCTCCGGGGCCGCCGCGAGCTGGTCCTGCACCCGTCGGTCGATGCGCTCGCGCAGCTGTGCGGCCGCGAAGACCACTAATTGATCCTTGCTGTCGAAGTAGTGCTGGATCAGGCCGATGGACACGCCGGCCTCGACGGCGACGGCGCTCATGCTCGCGGCCTCCAGCCCACGGTCGGCGGCGATCCGCCAGACGGCCTCCGCGATCCGCTGGCGACGGTCGTGGTGATCGACTTGTTTCGGCACGTCGGAACATCCTATGGTTGGTTGCAATATGATCATATTGTAACGAGGAGGTCCGATGTCGCGCGAGAGGAAGGGTCAGTTCACCTCACCGGCCGCCCGCCAGCACTTCGAGGCGGTCTACCACGACGGAATGCGGCTCCTGCCGACTCCCGCAGCGGTGAATGATGTCCGAACGGACTTCGGAAGCGTTCGCGTGTACCGCTTCGGATCGGCCGAGGGCACCCCGATCGTGCTGCTGCACGGCCGAAACGGAACCACTGTGTCGTGGCGCCCGAATATCGCGGCGCTGGCCGAGCGCCGGCGCGTGTACTCGGTCGACCTGCTCGGGGAGCCCGGTGCCAGCGTGCAGACCGCGGCGATCCGGGACGCACAGGATCAGGCCGCCTGGCTGGACGGCGCACTGGCAGGTCTCCGACTGGACGCCGCTCATGTCGTGGGCGTGTCCATCGGTGGATGGCTGGCCTGCAACTACGCCGTGCGCCGACCCGAGCGGGTGGCGTCGCTGAGCCTGCTCGACCCCGCCAACACCTTCGCCCGCCTACCGATCGGCGTGGTGCTACGGACCATTCCCACCCTCCTCCCGATCGTGTCGACGTGGGCACGGCCGCGGTTCCTGCGCTGGGTCGACGGTCAAGGTTCCGATCCGGGGGCTGATCCGGTCGGGCGAGTCATCGACGCGGCGATGCGCTGCTACCGTCCCGCGCTGCCCCAGCCGGGTTACTTCACCGATGAACAGCTGCGTTCGCTGGCGATGCCGGTCCTGGCGGTCGTCGCCGGGCGCAGCGTCATGCACGACCCCGCCCAGGCGCACCGACGTGCCCGAAGGCTGATCGGGAACGGGCAGGTAGAGCTCTGGCCGGACGCTACCCACGCCATCTCCGGCCAGTACGCCGACAAGATCAACGCTCGAATTCTCCGCTTCGTCCAGCAGCCGGGCTGACGCGACAGCGAGGAGTGGTCGGGGTGACCGCGGGAGGGTTGCCCCAGACGGGACAAATCGCGCGACATCGTCGATGACCCGTCGTAGCGTGGCCGGCGGTCTTGTCGTACCCGAGCGGTAGGAACGACGTGGACGGCGGACGGGGGTGGTCGACGGTTGGTTGTTGCGGTGGGTCCAGTCGGCGATCCGGGCGGCGTTCATGCCGCAGGCGGTGAGGATGTGTTGGACGCGGGTCTTGGGTAGGCCGGTGATGGAAGTCTCGGCAGCGAGAATGGGAACGAGAGAGGCCGCGACCGGCGTTTCCGCTGGTCACGGCCTCGATCGTTTGCGCGCCCGAAGGGACTCGAACCCCTAACCTTCTGATCCGTAGACCGATGCTTGCCTATGGGCCCTCCCACCAACAGTTCGTTGGAGTGTCAGGCATCAAGTGGAGACACCGAATGTTCGGCGGGCTTGTGGATTGGGACGTTCTCGCGGAGCTTGGCCCGCCAGCGGCGAGGAACCAGAGCCGTGACGACGAGGAGCCCGGAGAGGACTGCGAGAAGGAGCAGCAGTAGCCAGGGGAGGGCCCAGGCGTGCGTAGTGGCCTCGACGGTGGCGAGTGGAGCGATCGAGCCCGACACGTCGGTGAGCAGTGGGACGAGGGTGACGGTCCCCGTCAGCTTCACCGCGGGAGCCACTCCTGGTACCGGCACGGAGACCTTCCAGGTGTCACCTGGGAGCAGCGGGGGCGAGTCCTCGATCTGCCCCGCGCGGACGTTCAGGCCCCCGAAGGGGCCGGAGATGGACACCGCCTGCCGAGCGGTGACGATGGCGTTGCCCGTGTTGCGGATCGTGTACGTGACGGTGGCGTCACCCTTCCCGAACGGATTGGGCGTGCCCGAGTAGCGCACCTGCAGATCCTCCACCGACAGGCTCGGCTTGAGCGCTCCACCCACCCGCAGGCGGATCCGAATGCCCACACGCCGGGCCACATTCGTCCCATCCGATTTGCTGGCCTGCGTCAGCGAGGTGACGACGCCGCCCAGGTAGTCGCCGGGCGCGGCGTTGTCCGGAAGGGTGAGCTGGAACGGCACCTCAACCGACTGGCCGGGCCCGACCGTCACGTCGGGGCGATCCGTGTGGATCCACGCACCGATCCCTGTCGACTTCGCGTCCTGGGTGACCAGGTCGAGCTGGCCCTCCTTGGTGGTGAACCCGTCGGCGGCGTACACGGCCAGGTTGAGCGGCGTGGCACCGTGGTTGACGACGACGAGACCGTCCTTGAGCTGCCCGCCGGGGTTGAGGGTGTAGGTGTAGTTCTGCCGGCCGGACCCGAAGTTGTTGGAGGCCGTCCTGACTGCCCAGGAGACGTCGCCGTCCGCCGCGGCGGCGGGTCCGGCCTCTACTGCGAGGAAGCCGAACGCGGCGAGCAGCACCACGACAGTGGCCTGGGCGAGGACTGCTGCGGTCGTACGCGGTTTGGGCAGGTGCATCTGATGATCCTCGGACGGTCTGGGAGCGGCGGGATGGAACACGTGCGGTGGGGGGGGGCCCCCCCCGGGGCCCCCCCCGCCACCGCCAGAGCATCCTCCTCCGCTCGGTCGGCGCAGGCTACCGGCGGCGGCCCGGCCAACCGATTGCGGCTGCGTCGAAACGCGGCAGCGGAAGGTCATTGCCCTCGGGCAGACTGTCGATCATGTCGCCCCGATCCGTCGCCGACCTCGTCACCACCGTCCGGTCCGGACGGCGTGTCAAGTACCTGCACTTCTGGGGTCACCGCCCGCAGCGGGACGGCAGCGTCGGCGCCGGCTGCCTTAGCCAGTGGTGGCCGGCGCCGTTCACGGTGGACGGCCGGACGTACGCCACCGCCGAGCACTGGATGATGTGGCACAAGGCCACGGTGTTCGGCGACGCAGAGATCGCCGACAGGCTGCTCGCCACCGGGCACCCGCAGCGGGCCAAGGCGCTCGGCCGGCAGGTCCGCGGCTTCGACCAGGCGACCTGGACGGCGCGCCGCTACGACATCGTGGTGGCCGGCAGCGTGGCCAAGTTCGGCCAGCACGAGGAGCTGGGGCGCTTCCTGCTCGGCACCGGGGAGCGGGTGCTCGTCGAGGCGAGCCCGGTGGACCGGATCTGGGGCATCGGTCTGGCCGCCGACGACCCGTGCGCCGATGATCCGGCCCGATGGCGAGGCGAGAATCTGCTCGGCTTCGCCCTGATGGAGGCGCGCGCCACGCTGCGCGCGGCCCGGCCGTGACCGCCCCGCGCCCTCGCTCCGGCGACGAGCCGCTGTTGCTCGTGTCCGGGGATGGCGGGCGGCGGTTCGGGGAGTAGTTCTGGTTCACGCCGGAGGGGCGGCGCCGCAGCCCCGTCGGGGCCGAAGCCTGACGGCTCACGAGCCAGGCGGGTAACGTGCTGCGGCGTGACCGTCACACCGTACTCGCACTGCTCGTACTGCGGCGCCGCCTATTCGGCGGAGGCCGGCTGGCCGCGGGTCTGCGCGGCCTGCGGCGGGACGGTGTGGCGGAACCCGCTGCCGGTCGCGGTGGCGGTGCTGCCGGTCCGGACGCCGACCGGCCTGGGCGTGGTGGCGGTCCGCCGGGACATCGAGCCGGCCCGCGGTCAGCTCGCGCTCCCCGGCGGTTTCATCGAGTACGGCGAGGAGTGGTCGGAGGCGCTGGTCCGGGAGCTGCGGGAGGAGACCGGCCTGCTGGCCGATGCCGAGCAGGCGCGGCTGTTCGCGGTGCACGGCGCGCCGGCCGGCGGCACCATGATGGTCTTCGGCGTGCTGCCCGAGCGGGCGGTCGGCGACCTGCCGCCGTCGGCGCCGACCGAGGAGGCCACCGAGTGGCTGGTCCTCACCGAGCCGGTCGAGCTGGCCTTCTCCACGCACACCCGGGTGCTGGCCGACTTTCTCGCCGAGCAGCGGCAGCCCTGATCCTCGTCTCCGACGGCATCGTCCGCCACCCGGTCACCGCGATCTGACCCAGTTGTCGCCAGTCGGCGTGTTGTGGCGACAGCTTCACGGTCAACGCGGTCCGGGCGGGTCAGGCGGTCAGGTAGGCGGCGGGGACGAGGTCGGTCAGCCAGACGCCGTTGGCGCTGCGGTAGAAGACATAGCCGTTGTCGGCCATGCCGGCGGCGTCCACGGTCAGCACCACCACCGCACCGCCCCGGCGCGCCCCGACCCGGCGGGCGGTCGCCACGTCCGGCGACAGGTGTACGTGGTGCCGGCGGCCCCGGCGTAGCCCCTCGACCCGGATCGCCGGCAGGACGCTCTCGCTCGTGCCGTGGTAGAGCCGGTCCGGCGGCGGGGTCGGTGCCAGGCCGAGGTCCACCGGGACGGAATGACCCTGGCTGGCCCGGATCCGGTCGACACCGTCGGGTCCGCGCTCGACGGCGAAGCGCTGCTTGTCGTTGCCGGCGACCACGGCGTCGAGGTCGACGCGGCTGATCCGCAGCGCGGCGAGCAGGTCGGCGACGGGCACCCAGCCGGCCCGGTCGAGCGCCAGGCCGAACCGGTCCGGGCGATGCCGCAGCGCCAGCGACATCCGCTTGCTCACCCGGACCAGATCACGATGATCCACACCATCAGTGTGGCGCACGCCGACGCACCGGTCGACGGATATCAGCCGCCGGCGGCCGGGCGGTCAGGCGGCGGCGCGATCCGCGAGGGGGCGGCGCCGGCGGGCCGGGTCGGTGAGGACGGGCGGCGACCAGGCGCCGTCCGGCTGGTAGAGGTTGGTGCCGGGTGGGACGATCTCGTCGATCCGGTCGAGCACCGCGTCGTCGAGGGTGAGCGACGCGCCCTTGAGCAGGCCGTCGAGCTGCTCGATGGTGCGCGGCCCGATGATCGCCGAGGTGACCCCGGGATGCGCGACGGTGAACGCGACGGCCAGCTCGGGCAGGGTGCAGCCGACCTCGTCGGCGAGCGCGACGAGTTGCTCGACGGCGGCGTACTTCGCCGCGTTGCCGGGCAGCGCCGGATCGAAGCGGGCCGGAGTGAGCGCCGGCCGACCGGCGGCGAGGTCCACGGTGCGGCCCTGCCGGTAGCGGCCGGACAGGAACCCGGAGGCCAGCGGGCTCCAGACCAGCACGCCCATGCCGTACCGCAGGCAGACCGGGAGCACCGCAGTCTCGATCCCCCGGGCCAGGATCGAGTACGGCGGCTGCTCGGTGCGGAACCGGCCGAGCGCCCGCCGCTCGGCGACGTGGTGCGCCTCCACGATCTCCTCGGCCGGGAAGGTCGAGCAGCCGAAGGCACGGATCTTGCCGGCCCGGACCAGGTCGGTGAGCACCCCGAGGGTCTCCTCCACATCGGTGGTGTGGTCGGGCCGGTGCACCTGGTAGAGGTCGATCCACTCGGTGCCCAGCCGGCGCAGGCTCTCCTCCACCTCCCGGACGATCCAGCGCCGGGAGTTGCCGCCCCGGTTGGGTCCCTCCCCCATCGGGAAGTGCACCTTGGTCGCCAGGACCACGTCGTCCCGCCGGCCGCGCAGCGCCTTGCCGACGATGACCTCGGACTCGCCGGCGGAGTACATGTCGGCGGTGTCCACGAAGTTCACGCCCTGGTCGAGGGCGGCGTGGACGATGCGTACGCAGTCGTCGTGGTCGGGGTTGCCGACCGCGCCGAACATCATGGTGCCGAGACAGTGGGTGCTGACCTGGATGCCGGTGCCGCCGAGAACGCGGTAACGCACAGGGTCGTTCCTTCCTGAGGGGGTACGCCGCGTTGACCGGGCGGCGGCCGGTCCGGCAACCCTAGGAGTTCGAGTGCACTCGAGGTCAACCGGTCAGCCCGGCCCCTCCCCCGCCTCGGCCAGGTAGCCGGCGGCCTGGAGCTCGAACAGCTCCCGATAGGGCCCGTCCTGCGCCATCAGCTCGTCGTGGTTGCCCTGCTGGATGAGGCGGCCGTGGTCCAGCACGAAGATCCGGTCGGCGTGTCGGACGTTCGCCAGCCGGTGGGTGATCAGGACGACGGCGCGGTCGGGGTGCCGCCGCAGGTGCTGGAAGAGGGCGTTTTCGGCCCGGGCGTCCAGGGCCGCCGAGGGTTCGTCGCAGATCAGCAGCCGGGCGTCCCGGTAGAGGCCGCGGGCGGCCACCAGCCGCTGCCACTGGCCGCCGGAGAGGTCCTGTCCGTTCTTGAACTGCCGGTCGAGCAGCGTGTCGTACCCGAACGGCAGCCCGGTGATCATGTCGTGGGCGGCGGCGCCGCGGGCGGCGTCCTCGACGGTCGGGCCGGCGGGGCCGGCGGCCCGGTCGTGCCGGCCGATCCGGATGTTCTGCCGGGCGGTGAACGGGAACTTCCGCCAGTCCTGGCTCATCACCGCCACCTGGCCGGCGGTCTGCCGAGGATCCAGCTCGGCGAGGTCCACCCCGTTCCAGCGGATCATCCCCTCGGTGGGCCGGTAGAGGCCGGCGATGAGCTTGGCGAGGGTGGTCTTGCCGGACCCGTTCTCGCCCACCAGGGCAACCACCTCCCCCCGCCGGACGGTGAGGCTGACGCCGTCCACGGCCCGGACATTGGTGTCCGGGTAGCACATCGTCACCTGGTCGAGCTCGATGTGTTCGACGGCGTCGACGCCCCGGTCGCCGCCAGCCGGCACCCGCTGCCCGGCGCGGTCGACGAAGTTTCGGTAGTCCTGGTAGTAGAGCGCGTCCTCGTAGAGCGAGTTGGTGGCGAACACGGCGGTCCGCAGCCCGGCCCGGGCGGACTGCACCGCCAGCAGGGCGGTCGCGGCGGCCGCGAGGGCCACCACGCCGGTCAGCAGCAGGCCGCCGAGGACCGCGTAGAGGGCGAACGCGGCGACCCCGGTGATCGACAGGCCGACCGCGCGGGTGGCGGTCAGCGCGCGGGCCAGCCGCAGCTCGGCGCGGGTCTCCAGACCGATGACCCGGCGATACTCGGCGAGCAGGAAGTCCCGCATCTGGTAGGCCCGGATCTCCGCGGCGGTGTGCCGGTCGGCCATCAGCTGGGCGAGCATCCACATCCGACGGCGCCGGGTGATCCGGCCCAGCCAGTCGAGGTGCCGGCGGCGGGCCATCTTCACCGCGGTCACCGCCTCCGGCGCGGCGGCGAGCAGCAGGCAGGGCAGCAGCACCGGCTGGATCACGGTGACCGCGACGGCGGTGGCCAGCACCCCCACCAGCCCGGTGACCAGGTTGACCGTGTCGTCGACGATCGACGCGGCCTCGGCCATGCCCTTGTCCCGGGCGCGGTCCATCTCCTCGGCGAAGCCGGCGTCATCGAAGGCGGCCAGCTCGACCGCCGTGGTGGTCTCGAAGAGCCGCAGCTCCACCTGGTAGTTGATCTGCGGGATGAGCCGGGCCTGCGCCCAGCCGGCGGCGATGGTCAGCGCGCCGCGTGCGGTGACCGCCAGCGCGGCGAGAAGCAGGGCCGGCAGGGCGGCGCGGATCCGGTCGGGGGTCGGACCGGCGGCGAAGAGCTGCCGCAGCACCCCGGTGGTGGCGAGCAGCCCCAGCGTGGTGAGCACGCCGGCGGCGACGTTCAGCCCGATCGAGGCGAGGGTGTCCCGGCGGCTGGTCGCCCAGGCCAGCGCGACCGCCTCGCGGACCAGGGCGGGGAGCCGGCGGGCCACCGAGCCGAAGCTGGTGTGGGCAAACTCGGTGGCCCGATGCATCCAGTGGCCGTCCTCCAGTTCCGGCAGCGGCTCCGCCGCGCCGTCGGCCGGCTCGTCCTCGTCGGACGGAGGCCGGGGCCCGATCACCGTCGTCATGGGCCCTCCTCGCCGGTACGGTCAGTGACCGGAGCGTACGATCCGCTACTTCACGCTGTCTCCCCGTAGTCGGCGTGTCGAACAGGTGTCGCAACCGGCGTGGCGCGTGGCGCCCGTTCCAAGGGATGGGTGATGCCCGGTCCCGTCGCGCGCACCTCCGGTGGGTGGCAGGCTGGTGGGGTCGCCGGCAGCGGGGCGACGACGGCCCGCTGGCAGACCACGTCGTGAAGGAGAAGATCGACCTGATGGCTGTGGACGTCACCACCACGGACGAATGGCAGGCCCTGCGCAAGCACGCCGAGGAACTGCGCGGCACCCACCTGCGGGACCTGTTCGCCGCCGACGGGCAGCGGGGTGAGCGGCTCACCGGCGACGTCGCCGACCTGCACGTGGACTACAGCAAGAACCTGGTCACCGACGAGACGCTGCGCCTGCTCACCGCGCTCGCCGAGCGGGTCCGGCTGACCGACCGGATCGCCGCCATGTTCGCCGGGGAGCACATCAACTCCACCGAGGACCGGGCCGTCCTGCACACCGCGCTGCGCCTGCCCCGCGACGCGTCGCTGGTGGTGGACGGGCAGGACGTGGTCGCCGACGTGCACCGGGTGCTGGATCGGATGTCGGCGTTCGCCGAGCGGGTCCGATCGGGCGCCTGGCGCGGATACACCGGCGAGCGGATCACCACCGTGGTCAACATCGGCATCGGCGGCTCGGACCTCGGGCCGGTGATGGCGTACGAGGCGTTGAAGGCGTACCGGGACGCCGGGATCAGTTGCCGATTCGTGTCCAACATCGACCCGACCGACATCCATGACAAGACCACCGACCTGGACCCGGCCAGCACGCTGTTCGTCGTGGTCTCCAAGACGTTCTCCACCCAGGAGACTCTCGCCAACGCCGATCAGGCGCGGCGCTGGCTGCTCGCCGGGCTGGACGCCGACGACTCCGCGATCGCCCGGCACTTCGTCGCGGTCAGCACCAACGAGCAGCGGGTCCGCGACTTCGGCATCGACCCGGAGAACATGTTCGGCTTCTGGGACTGGGTGGGCGGCCGGTACTCGCTGCCGTCGGCGGTCGGCCTGTCGGTGATGCTGGCGATCGGGCCGACGCGGTTCCGCGAGATGCTGGCCGGCTACCACGCCGTGGACGAGCACTTCCGGACCACGCCGGTGGAGCGGAACGTGCCGGCGCTGCTGGGCCTGCTGAACGTCTGGTACACGGACTTCTTCGACGCGGAGACCCACGCGGTGCTGCCCTACGCGCAGTACCTGCACCGGTTCCCGGCATACCTGCAGCAGCTCACCATGGAGAGCAACGGCAAGTCGGTGACCGTCGACGGCCGGCCGGTGACGTACCCGACCGGGGAGATCTTCTGGGGCGA
This sequence comes from Micromonospora sp. NPDC006431, assembly GCF_042870725.1. Classification (NCBI taxonomy): domain Bacteria; kingdom Bacillati; phylum Actinomycetota; class Actinomycetes; order Micromonosporales; family Micromonosporaceae; genus Micromonospora; species Micromonospora sp. NPDC006431. The sequence continues at coordinate 25,983 of NZ_JBIAHQ010000004.1, read as the reverse complement.
GCCGGGCACCAACGGCCAGCACGCCTTCTATCAGCTGATGCACCAGGGGACGCGGCTGATCCCGGCCGACTTCATCGCGTTCAGCCAGCCCAACCACGACCTGGGCGACATGCACGACCTGTTCATGTCGAACTTCTTCGCGCAGACCGCCGCGCTGGCCTTCGGCCGCACCCGGGAGCAGGTCGAGGCGGAGGGCACCCCGGCCGACGTGGTGCCGCACCGGGTGATGCCGGGCAACCACCCGACCACGTCGATCATCGCGCCGAAGCTGACCCCGTCGACGCTGGGCCAGCTGATCGCCCTGTACGAGCACATCGTCTTCACCGAGGGCACGGTCTGGGACATCAACCCGTTCGACCAGTGGGGGGTGGAGCTGGGCAAGGTGATGGCCAACCAGCTCGCGCCCAAGCTCACCGGTTCCCACCCCGAGCTCGGCGACGTGGACTCGTCGACTGCGGCGTTGATCCGTCGCTACCGAGCCCAGCGCGGCCGCGACTGACCCGCATTCCGGCGCGGTGACCGCCATGCCGAGGAGCGACCGCTAAGGGCTCCGAGGTATGGCGGTCCGGCGGGCGCTGGGCCGGTCGCGCGGGTCAGTCGCGGAGGAACTCGGCGTGGGCGGCCCGGAGCCGGGCCAGCGCCGGGTCGCCGGCCGGGACGCGGCGCTCCAGCTCGGCCCAGACCTCGGCGAGGGCGTCGGTGAGCGCGCGCCGCTCGGCCGCGTGCCGCCGGCTGCTCTGCCGGTGCAGCTCCTCGAGGCGGCGGGACCAGCCGGCGCTGATCGCGGCGATCCGCTCGGCGTCGGCCCGGGCCTGGGCCGCCGTGCGCGCCGCCGGGGCGGGCACGATCGCGGCGACCGGGCGGGTGTCGCCGTCGCGGGTGACGACGGTGACGGTGTCGGTCAGCTCGGCGAGGGCGACGAGCTGGGTGAGCCGGGTGCGGACCTCGCGCAGCGGCAGGGCGCGCGGCTGGGGGGACCGGTCGGCCAGGGCGGGGGCAGCCATGGACAGATGTTCACGCCCGGGTACGACAAAACTGCGCCGCGTGGCGGTGACGCGGCTCAGCGGGCGGCCGGGGCCTCTGCCGTCCACTCCGGTGCCAGCACCGACCAGACCTCCATGTCGGCCCGGCCGGTCGGGCCCGGGGCGGCCGCGCGGAGGACGCCGTCGCGGCGCATGCCCAACCGTCGGGCGACGGCGATGCTGCGCTCGTTGCCGGCCTTCGTCACCCACTCCACCCGGTGGATGCCACGCTCCCGGACCGCCCAGTCGATGATCACCCGGGCGGCGCGGGTGACCAGTCCCTGCCCCTCGGCGGCGGTTGCCGGTACGGCGGACGCTGGTCGCCACGACGCCACTGGAGGGCGTGGCGGACCCGCTCGGTCTGCTCACCGTCACGCCCGGCCGGTGGGGCGGCACCACAGCGGCTGGGACGACCTCTGACCGGCCGTACTGCCCGGGCACCGGGGCCTGGTGGCCGCCCACCTGCTCCGGGAGATCGCCGAGGCAGCGCAGGAGGACGTCCGCGAGGGCGCCACGATCCTGCCGGCGCTGGCCGAGTGCACCGGCGCGGGCGGTCCGGCGCTCGACCTGGCCCTGGCGTACGGGCTGTGCGCCCGGCACGAGGTGGACCGGGTCGCCGCGCTCGACGCCCTGCTGATGCTGGCCGCGGCCGGAAACCTGGACGCGCCGGCCGTGGGTGGGCACCTGCGCGCACTGGCGGCGGACGGCCAGGTGACGCTGACCCGGGCGGCGACGCCGCTGCGCGACATGGTCGCGGCCGGTGCCCGGCTGAGCACCTGGCGGCTGCTCGCCGCGGTGCTGCCGCCGCTGCTGGCCGCGCCCACCCCACCCCGGGGCACCCCGGACCTGCTCACCCTGGCCGCCGAGACGGCCACCGCGACCAGGGTACGGATCGAGGTGCCGGGCCTGGCCGACGTGGTGGCCCGGGGCGGCGGCAGCCGGCTGGTGACCGAAGCCCGGCGGCTCGCCGCCGCGCTGGACGTCACACACGTCAAATGATGAAGTGCGTCCAGTAGGTCAGCCACACCGCGAACAGCGCGCCCTGGATCAGCGCCAGGGCGGCGGTCAGCCAGCTGTCGAGGGTGGCTCGGTGGGCCCAGCGGGCCAGCACCAGGGCGACCGGGAAGGCGGCGAGCAGGTAGCGGAGCAGGCTCCGGTACACCGGCGGTCCCATCGACAGCGGCACCAGCACCACGATCACCGTGTAGACCAGGTAAGGCAGCTCGGCCCGACGCAGGCCGACGAGCGCCATCACCAACACGGCCACGGCGACCCAGGCCCGTAGGGCGTCGCCCGACGAGCCGGTCAGCCCGTGGCTGATCACCCCCAGCGGATTCTGCACGCTGATGCCCCAGCCCTCTTCCTGAGCATGCTTGTACGCGTACCAGTCGCCGCTCTGCCACTTGCCGAACGCCATGAAGGTCAGCCACCCGGCCGGTACGAGCAGCAGCGGCCAGCCGATCCTCAGGTACCAACCGAGCGACCGGAGCCCGAGGCGGTAGCCGTGCTGGCGCAGCAGCACCAGGGCGAGCGGGACGACCACCAGGAAGCCGATCGAGCGACTCAGCGCGAGGAAGTAGCCGACGATCCCGACCAGCGGCCAGCGGCCCTGCTCGGCGTACCAGAAGGCGGCCAGGGCGAGGCAGAGGAAGAGCGACTCGGTCAGCGCCGCCTGAAACAGGAAGGCGGCCGGCAGGAGCAGCAGGTAGCGGGTGAACCGACGCCCCGAGGCGGCGGCGTCCGCGCCGTTGTCGCCGAGCAGGCGACCGCCGAGTTGATGGGCGTAGTAGAGCTGGAACACGAGGGCGGCGTTGCTGACCAGCAGCAGTGCCCACGCGGTGTGCCCGCCGAGCAGCACGGCGAACGGCCGGGCGAGGAACGGGTAGAGCAGCGGGAAGCCGAAGTCGCGCCAGGGCCGGTCGAGCGGCACTTGGGCTAGATGGTCGTAGAGGAAGGAGTCCCAGGCGAACCAGAGGGAGATCCACCGGTGCGGCGACACATCGTGCTGCTGGGCGCGCATCAGCGTCTCGTCTGCGGGTGGCGCGCCGGGCACCCCGTCCCAGGCGGCCAGCACGGCCACGCCGATCAGGCTGAGCACGACCTTCGACCCGACGAAGACCGCGAGCACAAAACCCCAGGGGGCGGGCACCCGGGCGGCGAGCCCGGACGCCGCACGGGCCGGCGGCCGCAGCCGATCGCGGAGGCGGGAGCGGCGGGCAACCGGGGCCGCACGGCCCGCCCGCAGCCCACCACCCATCCGTCCCCCACCGGTCGTCGCGACCGCGACCGACCGCCGGACCGCGGAGTCCCCGACATCCCGTTGGCACCTCACCCACCGGTGGTCGTCGCCGAACCAAGTGGATTGTGTCCACGGACGGAGCCGCGGCGGACCGGATGCGGGTGAGATTCGCCCGGCCGACACAGGTGAGAAGGGGCGCCGGACGGGTATGCGCGCTGCCGCATCCGACACGGCAGCGGGGGGCTCCGGGCAGCATGGGCGACGACAACGGCACCGTGATCATCGGCGCGGGACCGGCGGGTCTGACCGCCGCGTACGAACTGCTGCGCCACGGCGAGCCCGTCCGTGTCTTCGAAGCCGACGACGTCGTGGGCGGCATCAGCCGCACGGTCGAGCGGGACGGCTGGCGCTTCGACATCGGGGGGCACCGGTTCTTCACCAAGGTCGCCCGGGTCGAGGCCCTCTGGCACGAGATCCTGCCGGACGAGGATTTCCTGCTCCGACCCCGGATGAGCCGGATCTACTACCGCGGTGCGCTCTTCGACTACCCCCTGAACGCCGGCAACGCGCTGCGCAACCTGGGCATCGCCGAGGCGGTTCGCTGCCTCGGCTCGTACGCGTGGACGCGGCTGCGGCCGCCGAAGGACCAGTCGCACTTCGAGGGCTGGGTGTCGGCCCGGTTCGGGTGGCGGCTCTACTCGATCTTCTTCAAGACCTACACCGAGAAGGTCTGGGGGATGCCGGCTGACCAGTTGCAGGCCGACTGGGCGGCGCAGCGGATCAAGAACCTCTCGCTCGCCAAGGCGCTACGCAACGCCCTGCTGCCTGGGCGCAACCGCACGGACGTGACCAGCCTGATCGACCAGTTCCAGTACCCGAAGTTCGGGCCCGGAATGATGTGGGAGCGCTGCGCCGAGGAGGTGCAGAAGCGGGGCGGATCGGTGGCTACCCGCATCCGCGTGACCGCCGTGCACCGGGATCCCGCGACCCGGCGGGCGACCGGCGTGACCGTGGCCGACGCGGACGGGGAACGCACCGAGCGGGCCGACCACGTCGTCTGCTCGATGCCGATCTCCGCGCTGGTCCACGCCATGCGCCCGGCGGCCCCGCCCGAGGTCCGCGCCGCCGCCGACGACCTGCGCTACCGGGACTTTCTGACCGTCGCCCTGGTGGTGCCCGCCGAGTTCTCCTTCCCCGACAACTGGATCTACGTGCACGATCCGGCCGTGCGGGTGGGCCGCATCCAGAACTTCGGCTCCTGGTCGCCGTACCTGGTCAAGGACGGGCGTACCTGTCTCGGGCTGGAGTACTTCGTCTTCGAGGACGACGAGATGTGGCGTACCCCGGACGAGGAACTCGTCGCGCTCGCCACCGCGGAGCTGGAGCGGCTCGGTCTGGTCCGGCCCGGCTGCGTAAAGGCCGGCCACGTGGTGCGGATGCCGAAGGCGTACCCGGTCTACGACGAGCGGTACCAGCGGAACCTGGACGTGATCCGCGACTGGTTGGCCCGCGAGGTGCCGAACGTGCACCCGGTGGGGCGCAACGGGATGCACCGCTACAACAACCAGGACCACTCGATGCTGACGGCGATGCTGACCGCCGAGAACATCGCCCACGGCACCCGGCACGACGTCTGGACCGTCAACGTCGAGCAGGAGTACCACGAGCAGCGGTCGTCCGGCGACGGCCGGCACGGCACGGGCCGGGATGCCCCGATCGTGCCCGCCCGCCCGAGCGGCCGCGTCGGGTACCGCCGGATCGGGTCGGTCCGGGCCGCCCGGCCCGCTCCGGCACGGCGACCCTGAGCCGGCCGGGTAAGGGCTGTGACGTGAGGGTGGTCATAACGGCTGGACGTCCCGGGCGGGACTGCTGCTAGCCTTCTCGCCAGGTCATGAGCGCCAGCGCCAAGCCCCGGCTCGCTGGCCGGCAACCCTCCTCCGCGGTGGGGTGCCCCGGGTGAGGACCAGGCATCGGCAGCACGCCGGTGCAAGCGTGGCCTGGTACCCAGGTCATCACCGACCAGGGAGAACCGTGTCTGCTCACTTCCGCACCCTGCCCGCCGACGGCGTCGCCTACCCGGCCGGTTTCGCGCTGGTCAAGCGCCGGCACGTCGACCTGATGCGGGTGTGCAGCGACGCCTGTCGCCGAATGCGCTGAGCGCTCAGCTCCCTTCCTTCCGCACCATCCCTTCCGGCTCGTCCGTCGCGGGCGCGCCGTCGGCGGCGTACGCCCACGTCGCCATTCGACCCTGGAGACACCTGTGCGATTCCTTCCTGCCCTGACTCGCGTCGCCGCGCTCGGCGCCGCCGCCGTGCTCGCCGCCACCGCGCTGACCGCCTGCGGCGCCAACAGCGGCGCCACCAGCGAGGCCGCCAACCCGTACGGCCTGCTCCAGGCCGGCGTGCTGCGGGCCGGCACGCTCACCGACGCCCCGCCGAACGTCTACCTGAAGGACGGCAAGTTCACCGGCTTCGACAACGACCTGCTCAGCGCGGTCGCCGCCAAGGTGGGCCTGAAGGTCGAGTTCGTCGGCACCGACTTCTCGGCCCTGCTCTCGCAGGTCAACAACCACAAGTTCGATGTGGGCAGCTCGTCCATCACCATCACCGAGGCCCGCAAGAAGACCGTCGACTTCGGCAACGGCTACGACTTCGGCTACTTCGGGCTGGACGTGCCGGCCGGCTCGTCGATCACCAGCTTCGACCAGCTCGCCGGCAAGCGGGTGGTGGTCGTGCAGGGCACGGTGCAGGACGACTACGCCACCCGGGAGAACCTCAACCCGGTGCGGGTGCCCGACTACAACGGCGCGATCAACCAGCTCAAGGCCGGCACCGCCGACGCCTGGATCGCCCCGGCCGAGATCGGCGACAAGTCCGCCGCCGACAGCAACGGCAAGATCAAGGTGGCCGCCAAGCAGCTCAGCCCGGCCCCGACCGCATACGCGTTCGCCAAGGGCAACGACAAGCTGCGCGAGGCGCTGAACAAGGGCCTCGACGAGGTGATCGCCGACGGCACCTGGAGCAAGCTGCAGGCGCAGTACTACCCCGGCCGGCCGATCCCGGCCGACTTCAAGCCCGGCAGCGGCGCGGTCGCGGTGCCGTCGCCGTCGGCGGCTTCCTGACGTACGACGACGAACGAGCGGGGCGGTAGGAGAGACGTCTGATGGATCCGTTGAGCACCCTGTGGGAGACCTTCTTCGACTGGGACTCCATGCGCGAGGCGCTGCCCGAGATGCTGACGGTCGGGCTGCCGAACACGCTGATCCTGGCGGTCTCCGCCGCCCTGCTCGGCTCGGTGCTGGGCATGCTGCTGGCGATCGCGGGCATCTCGCGTACCCGATGGTTGCGGTGGCCGGCCCGGGTCTACACCGACGTGTTCCGCGGCCTGCCGGCGGCGGCGACCATCCTGCTCATCGGCGTCGGCCTGGCGCCGCTCGGCATGCAGGTGTGGGGGCCGAACCCCTACCCGCTCGGGGTGCTGGCGCTGTCTCTGATCGCCGCCGCCTACATCGGGGAGATCTTCCGCTCCGGCATCCAGAGCGTGGAGGCCGCCCAGTTGGAGGGGGCCCGGGCCCTCGGCTTCTCCTGGGGCGAGGCGATGCGGCTGGTCATCGTCCCGCAGGGGGTACGCCGGGTGCTGCCGGCGTGGGTCAACCAGCTGATCGCCCTGATCAAGGACTCCAGCCTGGTCTACTTCCTGGGCCTGGTGGCCAGCCAGCGCGAGCTGTTCCGGATCGGCCAGGACTACGCGGCCACCACCGGCAACGAGTCGGCGCTGCTGCTGGCCGGCCTGTTCTACCTGGCGCTGACCGTGCCGCTAACCCACGCGGTCAACTGGATCGACCGCCGGCTGCGGCAGGGCCGCACCGTCGCCGTCGCCCCGGACGACGCCGACGACGCCGGCCTGGCCCTGGCCGGGGAGACCGGCCTGCCCGCCACCGGACGGAGGGACCCGCGATGACCGCCACCGCCACCGCCACCACCGACACCTCGGTCAGCCTGGCCGTCCGGGACGTGCACCTGGCCTTCGGCGCGCACGAGGTGCTGCGGGGCGCCGACCTGGACGTGGCCCGGGGCGGCACCACCTGCGTGATCGGCCCGTCCGGATCCGGCAAGTCGACCCTGCTGCGCACCATCAACCGGCTCATCGAGCCGGACCGCGGCGACGTGCTGCTGGACGGCCGCAGCGTGCTGCGCGACGACCCGGACGCGCTGCGCCAGCGGATCGGCATGGTCTTCCAGCAGTTCAACCTCTTCCCGCACATGACCGTGCTGCGCAACCTCACCCTCGCCCTGCGGAAGCTGAAGAAGCTCTCCGAGGACGAGGCGGTGCAGGTGGCCCGGGCCCAGCTGGAGCTGGTCGGGCTGGCCGCCAAGGCCGACGCCCGGCCGGCGCACCTCTCCGGCGGGCAGCAGCAGCGGGTGGCGATCGCCCGGGCGCTGGCCCTGCGGCCGCAGGTGATGCTCTTCGACGAGGCCACCTCGGCGCTCGACCCGGAGCTGGTCAAGGGCGTGCTCGGGGTGATGGCCGACCTCTCCGCCGCCGGCATGACCATGGTGGTGGTGACTCACGAGATGGGGTTCGCCCGCGAGGTGGCCGACACGGTGGCGTTCATCGACCGGGGCGTCGTGCTGGAGGCCGGCGAGCCGGCCGCCGTCTTCGAGGCGCCGGAGCACCCGCGGCTGCGCCGGTTCCTGTCCCAGGTGCTCTGAGCGCCCGACCGGTTGCGCCAGTTCGGCGAGGCGGCGGTGTCCGGCGCGTCGGGACACGGCCACCTCGCCGACCTCGCGCCGCTACCCGCCGCCGCGTCCGTCGCAGCGGTCGGAGAGGGCGTACCGGGTGAGCACCACGTCGCCGATCTGGCGTACCTCGACGACCCGGGCGCGGCGGCCCGGGTGCCACGGGTAGCGCCCGTCCGCGACGAAGCGGGGCGCCCGACCGTCGCCGACGAAGAACGGCGCCACCACCAGGTGCAGCTCGTCGGCGAGGCCGGCGGCGAGGAACTGGGCGTGCACGCTGCCGCCGCCCTCGACCATCAACCGGCGTACGCCCCTGGCGGCAAGGTCGGCGAGCACCGCCTCCGGGGTGACCGGGTCGCCGGCGTCGACCACGGTGGCCACCGCGCCCACCTGCTCCCGGGTCTTCTCCACCGCGCCGCGCGGGCAGTAGACCAGCTTCGCCCCGTCGCCGAGGGTGAAGAAGCGGGCGGTCGGGTCGAGGTCGCCGCTGCCGGTGACGGTGACCTTGACCGGCGACGGCGGCAGGCCGTGCGCCACCCGGTCGGCCCGCCTTCGGTCGGAGCGCACCAGCAGCCGCGGGTCGTCCCGGCGGACCGTGGCCGCACCGACCAGGATGGCGTCGCAGCCGGCCCGGACCGCGTCGATCCGGTCGAAGTCGGAGTCGTTGGAGAACAGCAGCCGCTCGGTGGAGGCGTCGTCGATGTAGCCGTCGATCGACATTGCGCAGCTGAGCAGCACGTACGGCCGGGCGGTCACGGCACGAACGGCAGGTCGAGGGCATGGTCGGCGCGGGTCGCCTTCGCCGCCAGGTAGCTGGCGTTCGCCGGGGACAGGTGCACCCCGGTCGGCACCCGGTCGACCACCGTCACGCCCAGCCGGTCGAGCTGGGCCGCCTTGTCCGGGTTGTTGCTGAGCAGGTCCACCCGGGTCACGCCCAGCGCGGCGAGCATCTGTGCGGCCACCGTGTAGTCGCGCTCGTCGGCGCCCCGGCCCAGCGCCACGTTCGCCTCGTACGTGTCGAGGCCCCCGTCCTGGAGGGCGTACGCGTCGAGCTTGGCGTACAGGCCGATGCCCCGGCCCTCCTGGCGCAGGTAGAGCAGGTAGCCGCCGGCCTCGGCGATCCGCTCGACCGCCTCCCGCAGCTGGGGACCGCAGTCGCAGCGCTGGCTGCCGAACACGTCCCCGGTGAGGCATTCGCTGTGCGGGCGCACCAGCGGCGGGGACGCGTCCGGGGCGGCCGGGTCCCCCGCCCGGTCGCCGAGCCCGAAGGCGAGGTGCTCGCGGCCGTCCACCAGGCCGTGGAAGGAGTAGACCCGGGCGGCCGTCACGTACCCGTCGGGGAACCGCAACGGGACCGTGACCTGGGTCCGGACCGTCGCCGTGGGCAGCGCTTCGTCCATCCGTTCTCCTTCGTCCGGGGCTGCCGGACGCGCCGGCAACGCACACCTCGCACCCTCACCGTAGGCGGGATCACCGACAGTCGCCGGACACCCGCGAAGGGAACCGGCGCACCAGCAGCACCGCCGCGCCGGGCAGGCTGGCGACCAGGACCAGCGCCCCGTACACCGTGGCGGTGGCGACGCCCTGGGCGGCGGTAAGCCCGGCGGCGGCGAACGCCCAGGCGGCCACCCCCTCGCGCGGCCCGAAACCGGCCACGTTCGCCGGCACCCCCATGGCGAGCAGGGCCAGCAGGGTCAGCGGCAGCAGCCGGGACAGCGGCGCGTCGGCGCCGGCGGTGCGCGCCGCGATCAGGAAGGTGGCCAGGTGGCCGGCGACCGCCACGGCGGAGGCCAGCACCACGCCGAGCCAGGTCCGTCGGGCCACCAGCCCGGCCCGGACGTCCGCCACCGCGGTACGCGCCGCCCGGGCCCACCTGGACGCGCCGGAGCGGGGCACCGCCCGGGCCAGCAGCACCAGTCCCAGCCCGGCGGCGGCCAGCCCGGCCACCACCGCCGGCAGGTACGGCCGGACCGGGGAGGGCAGCACGGCCAGCACGGCCAGCGCGATGACCAGCTGCACCACCTGCCCGGCGGTACGCTCCCAGACCACCGCCCGGACGCCCCGGAGCACATCCCCGGCGTCGCGGCCGTGCCGGACCGCCCGATGCACGTCGCCGAGCACCCCGCCCGGCAGGGTGGAGTTGAGGAAGACCGCCCGGTAGCAGTGAGCCACGGCGGCGGGCAGCGGCAGCCGGATGCCCAGCCCGCCGGCGACCAGCGACCAGCGCCAGGCGCAGCAGACCGTGGTGACCGCCCCGATGGCGAGCGCGGCGGCGAGGGCCGGCGCGTCGATCAGCCGCAGCCCGGCCAGGAACGGGCCGGTGCCCACCGACCAGACCAGTACGGCGAGCACCCCGAGCCCGCCGAGCGCTCGGATCCACGGCCAGGGCGACCGGGTCGCCGGGGGCGGGCCGGCCTCGACGGCGGCCGGGCCGGAGCGGGCGACCGGCTGCTCCGGGTCGCGGCGTGGCGTCAGACACGCCGAGCCGGAGTGGCCGGAGGGAGGGTCCGGGAGCGCCTTGGTGGTCGTGACGATGCTGGCATGTGACAACCCGTCCTCCTTGGATCCACCTGTTGTCACGTGCCGTGGGGCGCCACGGTTCACCCGGCCAGCAGGTCGGCGTGGTGCAGCACCACCCGCAGCCGGCCGGCCGCCGCCTCGGCCAGCCGCCGGTCCCGGTACGCCCCGACCGCGCCGGCCAGCTCCGGCCGCTCCGCCACGGCCGCGTCGAGCCAGCCGACCAGCCACTCGGCGGTCAACGCCGCCTGGTCCGGGCCGAGCCGCCACGGGCTGGCGCGGACCTGCACGCCGACCCCCCGGCGGCGGAAGGCCGCCACGGTGGCGTCCACCGCGTCCGGCCCGAGCAGGGCCCGCCCGTCGACGGTGCGGCGCTGGTCGGCGTTGAACGCGGCGGCGAACTCGGCGTCGAGCGGGTCGGCCGGGCTGAACTCGACCCGGCCGAGCACGGAGATCGCGAAGAGGGTGGGGTGGCCGGCGCAGGCGGTCACGATCTGCTCGATCTCCTCGGCGGTGAGCATGTCCAGCAGCGCCGACGCGGTGACCAGGTGGGCGTCGGCGAGGTCAGCGGCCCGCAACCGGGTGATGTCGGAGCCGCAGGTCTCCACGGTGACCGGGCTGCCGTCGGCGGCCACGTGCACCGGCTCGGCGGCGGCGAGCGCCCGCAGGTCGCCGTCCCGCTCGTGCAGCACCCAGTGCTGCGGTCCGGGCAGCCGGGGCGCGAGCCAGCGGGCCATCGAGCCGGTGCCGCTGCCCAGGTCGTGCACGACCACCGGGCGGTGGGCCGGCAGCCGGTGGCGGACCGCGTCGACCAGCTCGGCCGAGCGGGCCGCCGCGTCGGCGGGCTCGCGCAGCCGCAGCCAGTCGGCGAAGTCGGGTGGGAGCAGGGTGGTCATGCCGTCGCCTCCGTCAGGGCCGTCGCCAGCCGGTCCGCGGTGATCGTCCAGCCGGTGAGGGTGTCCCGCCGGCGTCGGGCCGCGCCGCGCAGCCGGGTCCGCAGGTCCGGCCCGGTGAGCCAGCCGCGCAGCGCCGCGGCCAGCGCCGCGGGGTCGTCGGGAGGTACGAGCAGGCCGGGACGGGCCCCGTCCGGGGCGTGCCCGAGCGCCTCCGGCAGCCCGCCGGTCGCGCTGCCCAGCACCGGTACGCCCCGGGCGAGGGCCTCGGTGACCGCCATCCCGTAGGTCTCCTGCCCGGACGGCAGGACCAGCAGGTCAGCGGCGGCGTACGCGGCGTCCAGAGCGGTGCCGGTGCACGGGCCCGGCAACCGGACCCGGTCGGCCAGGCCGGCGTCGGTGAGCTGCCGCCGGAGCCGGTCGACGAAGCCGGGATCCCGGGTGAGCGCGCCGACGCAGTCGCACGTCCAGGGCAGGTCGGCGAGGGTGGCCAGGGCGGCGGCGAGCACGTCGTGCCCCTTGACCGGGGTGACCGCCGCGACGCAGAGCAGCCGGCCGCCGGCCGGTGAGCCGGGGGCGACCGGCGCCGGGTCCACGCCGGGCGGGGCGGACCACACCCGGCCGGCGGGCAACGCGTACCGGTCGAGCAGCCGGCGGCGCGTCCACTCGCTGGTGGTGACCACGCCGGCGGCCAGCGCCAGAGTCCACGCCTCGGCCTCGTCCTCCAGCGGCAGGTGCACCAGCACCACCAGGCGCAGCCGCATGGCGTGCGGCGCCAGCACCTCGGGCACCACGGACGCGACCAGCCCGTCGAGCAGCACGAGCGCGCCGCCGGGCAACCCGGCGAGCACCCCGGCGAGGGCAGCCCGCTCCCCCGGCCCGGGACGCGGCCAGCCGCCGGGCACCGGGTGCTCCCGCACCGCCCAGCCGAGGGCGGTCAGGCCGTGGCAGGCTCGCCGGTCGTACGCGTTGCCGCCGCTGGGGGTGGCCGGGTCGTCGATGTCGCCCGGCAGCACCACGTGGACGACGGTCATCCGGCTACAGTGACCGCTCGTAGCTGGCCCAGGCGACGTGCGACTCGTGCAGGGTGACGGTGATCCCGGCGAGCCCGCGGGCGCCCGCGCCGAGGCGGCCGGCGTGCACGGCCTCGGCGAGCCGGTCGGCGACCGTGCGGGCCAGCACCTCGGTGGTGGTGTTCACCCCCGCGAAGGCCGGCTCGTCGTCCAGGTTGCGGTAGGTCAGCTCGCCGAGCACGGCCTTGAGCTGCTCGGTGGCCAGGCCGATGTCGACCACGATCCCGTCGGCGTCGAGCTCCGCCCGGCGGAAGGTGGCGTCGACGACGAAGGTGGCGCCGTGCAGCCGCTGGGCCGGGCCGAACACCTCACCCCGGAAGCTGTGGGCGACCATCATGTGGTCCCGGACGGTCACGCTGAACACGGATCACTCCTCGTCGTAGGTGATGAGGTGGCAGAGCGCGGGCAGCCGGCCCGAGGCGAGCCGGTCGAGCGCGTCGGGCAGCTCGGCGAAGCGGGACCGGCCGGTGAGCAGCGCGTCGAACACCGGGTCGGCGAGCAGTTCCAGGGCCAGCGCCAGCCGGTCGGCGTAGCTGCGGTCGGCCCGCCGGGGCGACACCGTGCCGACCTGGCTGCTCCGCACGCCCAGCCGCTTCGAGTGGAATGCGCCGCCCAGGGCCAGGGTGACCGGGCGGTCGCCGTACCAGCTCAGTTCGAGCACGCTGCGCTCCGGGCGGAGCAGGTCGAGCGCGCGTTGCAGCCCGGCGGCGGTGGCGCTGGCGTGCACCACCAGGTCCCGGTCGCCGGCCGCGTCGGCGGGGAGGGCGAAGTCGACCCCGAGCGCGGCGGCCACCCCGGCCCGCGCCGGGTCCGCGTCGACCAGCTCGGTGCGTACGCCGGGGAAGCGGGCCAGCAGGGCGGCCACGCAGCAGCCGACCATGCCCGCGCCGATCACGGTCACCCGGTCGCCGACCAGCGGCGCGGCGTCCCAGAGCGCGTTCACCGCGGTCTCCACCGTGCCGGCCAGCACCGCCCGGGCCGCCGGCACGTTCTCGGGTACGGCCACCACCGCGTCGGCCGGCACCACGTACCCGGTCTGGTGGGGGTGCAGGCAGAAGACGATCCGCCCGCGCAGCGCGTCCGGGCCCTCCTCGACCGTGCCGACGCTCAGGTAGCCGTACTTCACCGGGGCCGGGAAGTCGCCCTCCTGGAACGGGGCGCGCATGCTGGCGTACTGGTCGGCGGGGACCCGGCCGGTGAAGACCAGGGTCTCGGTGCCCCGGCTGACACCGGAGAAGAGGGTGCGGACCAGCACCTCGTCGGGGCCGGGCGGGGGGAGTTCGACCGGGCGCAGTTCACCCTCGCCTGGGGCGCGGAGCCAGAAGGCGCGGGCTTGCCGGGTCACCGATTCTCCTCTGCTCCGCATCCGGACCGAACCGGTCGGCCGGATTTCCCGTGTTGATGGACAGGGGTTGTCGATCATAGACACGGAGGCAGGGTGTCCACGGTTCGAAACGGCCCACTGGTCGGGCTGATCGTCCAGTTCGTTCTGCTGACCGGGCTCGCCGGCACGGTGGGGATCGGCATGCCGGGCTGGCTCGCCGGCCTGGCGTACGGCGGGGTGCTCTGCGGCCTGCTGTGGCGCGGCCTGCGCGCGAGCGGCGCGGAGCGGCTCGGCCCGGCCGACCGGGTGACCCTGGCCCGGGCGCTGCTGGTCGGCGGGGTGCTGGCCCTGGTGGTGCCGGGCGGCGCCGGGCCGGCGCCGGTGGCGGTGCTGGTCCCGCTCACCGCCGTGGCGCTGGCGCTGGACGCGGTCGACGGCGTGGTGGCCCGGCGTACCGGCACGGCCAGCGCGCTGGGCGCGCGGTTCGACATGGAGGTCGACGCGTTCCTAATCCTCGTGCTCAGCGCCCACCTGGCGCCGTCCGTCGGCGGCTGGGTGCTCGCCATCGGCGGCATGCGGTACGCCTTCGTCGCGGCGAGCTGGCTGCTGCCCTGGATGCGCGGCACGCTGCCGCCCCGGTACTGGCGCAAGGTCGTCGCGGCGGCGCAGGGCGTGGTGCTGGCGGTCGCGGCGAGTCACCTGCTGCCGCCGGTGGCGACCGCCGCGCTGGTCGCCGGCGCCCTGGCCCTGCTGGTCGAGTCGTTCGGCCACGATGTGGCCTGGCTCTGGCGGAACCGCCCGGCCGGTGCGGCAGCCCCGCCCGCCCGGATCCCCGCTCACCAGCCGGTCTGAGCTCACCCCCGCAGGAAAGGACGTCGCCGTGTCACCCCTCATCTCCCGGCGGCGGCTGGCCGTCGGCCCGCCCGTCCCGCCGCCCCGCACCCCGGCCTCGGCACCCGCACCCGGCGAGGCCGGCCCGCCGAAGGAGCCGACGTTGCCGGGCGAGGCCGGGCCGCCGAAGGAGCCGACGCTACCGGGCGGGGCGATCGCGCCGGAGGCGCCGACCACGCCACGCGAGGTGGCGGCGGCGCGGGGGCGCCGGATCCTGGCCGGGGCCGGCACCGGGCTCGCCGCGGTGCTGGTGGTGGCGGCGCTGGTCGTACCGGACGAGCTGCACCGGCTCGAGCCGGGCGCGTTCCTGCGGATCCCGCTGGAGGGGCTGGTCGCGGCGGGGCTGCTGCTCGTCCTCCCGGCCCGGGCCCGCCGGCCGGTCGCGGTGCTGCTCGGCCTGGTGCTGGGGCTGCTCGGCCTGCTCAAGCTGCTGGACATGGGCTTCTTCGTGGCCCGGGGCCGCACATTCGACGTGCTGCTCGACTGGGGGCTGTTCGACGACGGTTTCGGCTTCCTCGCCGACTCGGTCGGCCGGACCGGCGCGGTCGCCGCGGCGGCCGGGGCGCTGCTGCTCGCCGTCGGCCTGCCGGTCCTGATGGCCTGGGGTGTGCTGCGGCTGGCCCGGGTCGCCGTCCGGCACCGGGCCACCTCGGTGCGGGTGGTCGCGGCGCTGTCGGTGCTCTGGCTGGGCTGCGCCCTGTTCGGGGTCCGGCTCGCCGCCGGCGTGCCGGTCGCCGACCGGGACGCCACCGCCCTGGTCGCGGCACACGCCGGACAGATCCGCGCCGGGCTGCGGGACCGCGTCGCGTTCGCCCGCGAGGTGTCCGTCGACGCGTACCGGGACGTCCCCGGTGACCGGCTGCTGACCGGGTTGCGGGGCAAGGACGTGCTGGTCGCGTTCGTGGAGAGCTACGGCCGGGACGCCGTCGAGGCCCCCGGGCTCGCGCCGGGCGTGGCCGCGGTGCTCGACGACGGCTACCGGCGGCTACGGGCGGCCGGGTACGACGCGCGCAGCGGCTTCCTCCGCTCGCCCACCTTCGGCGGCGGCAGTTGGCTGGCGCACGACACCCTGCTCTCCGGGCTGTGGATCGACAACGACCAGCGCCACCGGGACCTGCTGGCCGGCGACCGGCTGACCCTGAACGGTGCGTTCCACCGGGCCGGCTGGCAGACCGTCGGGGTGATGCCGGCCGCCACCCAGCCGTGGCCGGAGGGGAGGTTCTTCGGGTTCGACCGCTACTACGACGCCGAGAAGCTCGCCTACCGCGGCCCGAAGTTCAGCTACGCGCCGATGCCCGACCAGTACGCCCTGGCCACCTTTCAGCGGCTGGAACGGGCGGAACCGCACGCCCCGCTGATGGCGGAGATCCCGCTGATCTCCAGCCACTCGCCGTGGTCGGCGATCCCCCAGCCGGTGCCATGGGCGGCGGTCGGCGACGGCACGATCTTCCACCAGGCCAGGATCGAGGGCCCGGTGCAGCGGGACAGCGCCGGGATCCGCGCCGGCTACCGGCAGTCGATCGAGTACACGTTGCGCACCCTGGTCTCGTACGTGCTGACGTATGGCGGGGACGACCTGGTGCTGGTGTTCCTGGGCGACCACCAGCCGGCGGCGCCGGTGACCGGCGAGCACGCCAGCCGGGACGTGCCGATCACCATCGTGGCGAAGGACTCGAGGGTGCTGGACCGGATCGCCGGCTGGGGCTGGCAGGACGGCCTACGCCCCGGGGCGCAGGCCCCGGTGTGGCCGATGGACGCCTTCCGGGACCGGTTCCTCGCCGCCTTCGGCCCGACCCACTGAGCCGGCCGCGCCATGCTCCGGGTGGTCGGCAGGCCTGGAGGGGCGGTGCCGCCGACGAACTTGATGACGTAGCTGGATCGGCCCGCAGGCCTGTCCTCGTCGGGCTCTTTCGAGCTGATGGCGTAACCGACTCAGCCCACGGCGACCGGGCCTGAATCGTTTACGCCATCAGGTCTGTAGTGGGCGAGGAGAACCTCCGCCAGGGTGCCCCGCGGCAGGTCCGGGGCGAGGAGCACCTCCGCCACGGCCGGCAGCAGCTTCGGCGCGGGGGCGGTGACGTGGTCGCGTCTCCGCGACGCTCGGTGCCGCAGCCGGCGAGCCGGCGCCGGGCTCAGACCGCGGCAAGTGTCGGCGACCCCGCGGGTCGCTGGGTGCGCCGTCGTCAGGCGGCGTCGCGCCGCCGGTCGCTTGCCATCGGGTCGGACGCCTCCTGGGTCGCGTACCGCCGCCCGCCGCCCCGGGCCACCAGCATCGCCCGGCGGGCGTAGACCAGTGGCGCGCAGGGCACGCCCTGGTCGACGCAGAGCGGACTGGCACAGGTGCCCGTCGCGTCGGGTTGGTGAGCGGCGGCCACGTCGTACGCCACCCGCCACAGCAGCGTGTCGATCACGTCGTCCGGCAGCACTGCGTCGTGACTGGGCCGGATGCGGTTCGCCTCGGGCACCCCTTTCCCCTCTCGTCCTCGCTCCGGGTTCGATGACCGGAGCAGGTTGACGTCAAACCTGCCCCGGGCGACCGGTCACCGTCCATGAGGCGTCCGTCACTCAGGGAATTCTCAGGCCGGGTGCGCCGTCTATTTGATCTTCCGGGTCGACCGGACCACGAGCTTCTCGTACTCCGGGTGCTTGCCCAGCCACCCGCTGAGGAACGGGCAGATCGGCACCACCGTCCGGCCCCTGCTCCGCGCGTCCTCCATCACCGCCCGGGCCAGGGTCGATCCGACCCCCTGACCCTCGAACTCCGGGTCGACCTTGGTGTGGGTGTAGGCGATGATGCTGCCGGTCAGCTGATAGGTGACCACCCCGGCGAGCGTCCCCGCCTCGTCCCGCGCCTCGAATCGCTCCCGCTCAGGTACGTCTGTCACGGTAAACTGCACCCCGCCATCCAACCACGGCGGTCAGCGGGCTCCCGGGTCCCCGGGAGTCAGCCGCACCCACCGCAGTGTCTGGGCGTTCAGGGCCACGACGATCGTCGACGCGGACATCAGCACGGCGGCGGCGGCCGGGCTGAGCGAGACACCGGCCCAGGCGAAGACACCGGCGGCCACCGGGATCGCCACCACGTTGTAGCCGGCCGAACAGATCAGATTCTGGACCATCGTGCGGTAGGACGCCTTGGACAGCCGCACCGCGGCGGGGACACCGCGCGGGTGCGAGCACGACACCGGCCGACTCGATGGCCACGTCCGTACCGGCGCCGATGGCCAGCCCGACGTCGGCGCGGGCGAGGGCGGGCGCGTCGTTGACGCCGTCCCCCACCATCGCCACCCGGTGGCCGCGCTCCCGCAGGCCCGCCACGATCTCGTCCTTGTCGGCGGGCAGCACCTCGGCGAACACCTCGTCCACGTCGGGCCGGAACCCGAGGTCGACCGCCACCGCCTCCGCCACCGGGCGGGCGTCCCCGGTGATCATCGCGATCTTCCGGACCCCGAGTTGCCGCAGTTCGACGATCGCCTGGCGGGCCTCGGGGCGTACCTCGTCCTCCAGCGCGTGCCCGTCTTGTCGATCAGCACCACGTCCACGCTGCGCATCCGCTCCAGCGACAGGCGGTCCTTCACCAGGATCCCGACCCGCGCCGCCACACTGGTCGACAGGGCGATGACCAGCGGAATCGCCAGGCCGAGCGCGTGCGGGCAGGAGATCACCAGCACGATGACGGTGCGTACCACGGCCTCGTCCACCCGGCCCAGCGCGGCCCAGACGACCAGGCTGACCACGGCGGTGGCGGTGGCGACGTAGACCAGCCACGCGGCGGACCGGTCGGCGAGCGCCTGGGCTCGGCCGCCGGCCTCCTGCGCCTGGGCGACCAGCCGCTGGATACCGGCCAGCGTGGTGTCCTCCCCCACCGCGTCGACGCGTACCCGCAGGGCCGAGTCGGTGGCCAGCGTGCCCGCCGCCACCCGGTCCCCCGTTCCCCGCGGCACCGGTCGCGACTCCCCCGGTGATCATCGACTCGTCCAGTTCGGCGGCGCCCTCGACGACGTGCCCGTCCGCGGGCACCCGCCCGCCGGGGCGGACCAGCACGAGGTCATCCGGGCGCAGCCCGGCCACCGCCACCCGCTGCACCGAACCGTCCGGCCCGACCCGTTCGGCCTCGTCCGGCAGCAGGGCGGCCAACGCGGCCAGGGCCCGCGCGCCTGGCCGATCGCCGTCATCTCCTGCCAGTGGCCGAACAGCATGATCGTGACCATGCGGCGAGCTCCCACCAGAAGTCCAGGTGGAAGACGCCGATGGTGGTCGCCACCGAGGCGAGGTAGGCCACGGTGATCGCCAGCCCGATCAGCAGCATCATGCCGGGGGCCCGGTCCCGCACCTCTCGGACGGCCCCGACCAGGAAGGGCCAACCGCCGTAACCGAACACCACCGAGCCGAGCACCGGACCCACCCACGTCACACCTGGGACGTGCAGCGAATAGTGCAGCCAGCTCATCACCAGCTGACTGGTCAGCAGGATGGGCACGGTCAGCGCCAGGCAGAGCCAGAACCGACGGCGGAACATCGCGGGGTCGTGGCCGGTGTGCTTGTCGTGCCGGTGGTGCGCCGCCCGGCCGCCGGCACCGCCGGGCCGCCTGCCGCTGTGGTCCACCGCTCTCGCCTCCCGCGGGTTCCATCGCACGCTACGGCTCCCTGCTCCCCGCCGCACGGGCAAAGCGGCGAGACCAGACCAACAAGTGCCGGACGTGGCGGGCCACAGCCCGGTAGGCACGGCTCGGGGTGGTTGCCGAGTTGCCGGTACCGCGGCGGTGGGCCGGTGCGGACGGCCACCCCGGGTTACGCTCGGCTCACGACGGAGCCGGAGGACGGCATGAGCAGCCAGACGACCGAGACGGCGATGCCGGCGGCGTTCTTCGGGCACGGCAACCCGATGAACGCCCTGGAGGTCAACCGCTACACGGCCGCCTGGCGGGAGTTCGGCCGGGCGGTGCCCCGGCCCCGGGCGATCCTGGTGGTGTCCGCCCACTGGTACATCGGCGCCACCGCCGTCACCGCGATGCCCCGGCCGCGCACCATCCACGACTTCTACGGCTTCCCCCAGGAGCTGTTCGACGTGCGCTACCCGGCGCCCGGACTGCCCGAACTGGCCGAGGAGATCAGCGACGCGGTCCATCCCACCTGGGTCGGCGCCGACCTCGACTCGTGGGGCATCGACCACGGCACCTGGTCGGTGCTGACGCACGCCTTCCCTGACACGGACATCCCGGTGGTGCAGCTCAGCATCAACGCGTTCAAGCCGCTGGACTACCACCTCGACCTCGGCGCCCGGCTCGCGCCGCTGCGCGAGCGCGGCATCCTCGTCGTGGCCAGCGGCAACGTGGTGCACAACCTGGGTGGAGTTGACCCACGGCTGACCGACGAGGGCTTCGACTGGGCGCGGCGCTTCGACGACGCGGCCCGGGACATCATGCGGGGCAGCCCGACCGAGGCCGCCCGGCTGGATGGGCACCGCGACTTCGACCTGGCCGTACCGACCCCCGACCACTTCATCCCGCTGCTCTACCTGGCCGGGTTGGCCGGCGCCGCCGACGGCCGGCCGGACGTGCTGGTCGACGGATACGCGTACGGGTCGCTGTCGATGACGGCGTACACGCTGGGGCTCAACTGCCGCCAGGAGAAGCCCGCCGCCGGCGCACCCGCGCTCCCGCGGGAAGTGCCGCCGGACTCAGCCAACATTTGACCGCCGCGGAATTACCGCCCCGCCCGGGGGCCCGCGCTCAGACCGGTCGCCGGATTCCGGCCCTGCCAGGGCCACCGGCCGTCGATCTCCACCTCGAGCGAGAAGCTGAGAAAGGTCCGGACCAGCACGATCAGGGCCAGCACGCCGACGCTGGCGAAGGTGGGCGAGACCGCCACGGTTCGGATGATGTCACCACCGACCAGGAACTCCAGGCCGAGCAGGATGGCCCGCCCGACGCCCTGCCGGTAGGGCGGGTAGACGTCGACCAGCCGGCGGGTCCGCCACCAGCCGCGCACGAAGACGACCGTGGCCATGATGACGCCCACGGCGATGACCAGCACCCCGGCGAGGTCCAGGAACTCGCCGATCAGCTGGATGATGTCCCTGGTCGGCATCCGTCACCCCCCGGCACCCGGCTCGCTGCGGGACCCACCATCCCGCATCTCCGGCCGCCGTCTGGGCGGTTTCGGCAGTTCGGAGTGCGACGACGGGAAAGCCTGCGGCGGCCCATCCCGCCCACCTAGGGTGGGAACACAGGCGAGGCGCAGCTGGCGAGGAGCGGACGTGACGGAGCCGGAAGAGGACGAGGAGAAGACCCACAAGACCGACGAGGTGCTCTTCTCCCCCGACGGGGACCCGCACCACACCCCGTCGCAGAACCCACGGCCCGACGAGCACCAGCCCGTGCGGTTCCAGCACGACGGCGAGACGGACACCGTCGTGGACGAGTGACGACGGTGGAGGCGTCCGCCGACGCCCCCACCCCGGTCGTACTGGTCAGTCCTCGGCTCGCCAGCGGTAGAACGGCTTGGCCACCGAGTCCTGCGGCCCGCGCCAGATGTCCGGACGGTACGGGCTGATGTAGGGGCTGAGGTCCTCCATCACCTTGCTGAAGGCCGGCTTGTCGTGGTTGTGCCGCATGGCCTCGGCGAGCGACGCGTCCTGCTCGAGCAGGTGCACGTAGACGTCGTCGATGGCGTACAGCCAGCGCCCGGTGACCCCCAGCTCGGCGGGGAGCGGGCCGGCGTCGGACTCGGTGAAGACGCGCGCCACGTCGGGCTCGGCGCCAGGCTTGATCCGGCCCACGATCATGGTCAGCGTGGTGTCCTCGGGCCCCTTCCCGTCCGGCACCCACTGGTAGAACTCCTTCGCCACGGAGTCGGACGGGTTCTTCCAGTACCTCGGGTACGGCGTCACGTACGGGCCGATGGCCTCGGCGATCTTCTGGAACGCGGGCAGCCCACGGGTCTGGCCGGACACCTTCGGGTCCTGCTTGCGCTCGATGACGTGGATGTAGAGGTCGTGGTGCGACAGCAGGATCCGCCCGATGACTCCGAGGTCCTGCGGTCGGGTGGTCTTGTCGTAGTGCCCGAAGACGTCGCCGACGATGTTCTCACTGCCGGGGACCATGCGGCAGACGATCACGTTCCGGAAGACCATGGCTGCTCCTTGGGTGGGTTTCGGTGGTAGGCGGACGGGGACGCGGCGCGCCGGAGGTGCTAGGCGGCGAAGGTGACCGGAAGCTCCAGCAGGCCCCGGAACGGCGACGCGGCCGGCAGCCGGCGTACCTCGGCGACCGGCACGGCGAGCCGCAGCCCCGGCAGCCGGCGCAGCAGCGCACCGAGGCCGATCTGCGCCTCCATCCGGGCCAGCGAGACGCCCAGGCAGTAGTGGACGCCGTGGCCGAAGCCGAGGTGCGGGCCGCGGACGCGCCGTAGGTCCAGCTGGTCCGGGTCGGTGAAGTGCGCTGGGTCGTGGTTGGCCGCATTGATCACCACTCCGACGATCGACCCGCGCGGGATGCACCCCCCCTCGTACTCGACGTCCTCGGTGGCGATCCGCGGGCTGGCCACCGGCAGCGGGCCGTCGAACCGGAGCAGTTCCTCGATCGCCGACGGCAGCAGGTGTGGCGTGGTGCGCAGCAGTTCCAGCTGCTCGGGATGGGTCAGCAGGGCCAGCGTGGCGTTGCCGAGGAAGTCCGCGGTCGTCTGGTGCCCGGCGAACAGCAGCAGGAATGTGGTGGTGACCAGTTCCGCTTCGGACAATGCCCGATCCCGGTCACAGGAGTCGATCAGCGCGCCGATGATGTCGTCGGCCGGGTGCGCGCGTTTGGCCTGCATCAGGTCGACGAGGTAGTCGTGCAGCTTCAGCTGGGCCTCCTGTACGGCCGCCCGCTCCTCCTGTGGAGGGCGGCGGGAGGACCCGGAGGTCCGGATCACCTGGGTCCAGTCGAGCACCCGCCCGTGGTCGGCCTCCGGGATGCCGAGCAGCTCGCAGATCACCATCATCGGCAGCGGGATCGCGAACTCGTGCATCAGCTCGGCCTGGCCCTGCGGGACGATCCTGTCGAGCAGGCCGTCCACGATCTGCACCACCCGCGGCCGCAGCGCGTCGATCCGACGCGGCGCGAACGCCTGCGAGATGATCCGGCGCAACCGGGTGTGCTCCGGCGGGTCCGAGTTGAGCATGTTCTTGTTCAGGCCCTCGGAGTTCGGCCCGAAGAGCCGCAGGTAGTGCTGGCCGGGGCCGTAGAGGTCCTTGGACAGTCGCGGGTCGGTCAGCGCCGTCTTGGCGTCGTCGTACCTTGTGATCAGGTACTGGTCGAAGCGGGGCGAGCTGACCGGGCACACCGGTCGGTCGTCCCGCAGCCGCGCGAAGCTGGGATAGGGGTCGGCGGCGAACTCGTCGGTGTAGAACTCCGAAGCGGGTACGGCTTGCTCGGTCATCTCGCCTCCTCGGGCTCGCTGCCGACGCTGTGCAGCACCTGGTAGGTGTGCCGCTGCGCGGATTCGCGCAGCTCACGGATCATGCGCAGGAGCCGGTCCCGGTGCTCGCTGCGGCCGAAGGCGTCCAGCCGTTCCCGGTCCGCCCAGTCGCTGATGATCAGGTAGCTGCGCGGGTCGTCGGCGTCGCGGATCAGGTCCTGGTGCAGGCAGCCGTCCAGGGTGCGGATCTCCTCGGCCGCGGAGAGCCACTCCGCCTCGAAGCGGTCCTCGCAGCCTTCCCTGGTCCGCATCGCGAGCACGGTGCGCACCCGGGTCATCGCGCACCGCCGAACACGAGGTGCAGGTGCTTGCGGAGCGCGTCGGCGTCGATCGGCTGGCTGCGGAACCCGACGTGCCCGTCCGGCCGGACCAGGTACAGGGCGGTGCCGGCGACCCCGTACGTGGCGCGGAACTGGCCCTCGTCGTCGCGTACCAGCGGCGGCGCGAGCAGCCGCGGCGCCTGGGCGTCCGGGCTGAGCAGCAGGTACCCGTCGACCTCCCCGGCCGTCTGGCCGCGGACCTCGGCGTACAGCTTCTTCATCGCGGCCAGCGCCGCCTCGTCGGCGGAGCCGTCCGCGTACACCAGCAGGGTGTGCCGGGTGCCGCGGGTGAGGTCGCGCAGACGCAGCGGGTGTCCGACGCCCTGCCGGCGCAGGCCGCCGACGTCGGGGGCGCGGTCGCCGGGCCGGGGGCCCTGCCGCAGCGCGTCCGGGTCGGTCAGGCACTCGCCGACGAGCGGGCTGTCGGCGTAGCTGAGCAGCATGGACATCTCCTGGAGGAACTGACGCTTCAGGTCCTCGCGGTCCAGCTCGTCGGTGAAGGCCATCCGGACCGCGCGCCCGACGATCTCCTCGCCCTCCGGGCGCCGTTCGGTCTCGTAGCTGTCGAGCAGTCCGGGTGCCGCGATTCCGCGTACCGCCAGGGCCAGCTTCCAGGCCAGGTTCCAGGCGTCCTGGATCCCGGTGTTCATGCCCTGGCCGCCGGCGGGCGGGTGCAGGTGCGCGGCGTCGCCGGCCACGAACACCCGGCCGTCCCGGTATCGGTCGACGATGCCGTGGCTGATCCGGAACACCGACGACCAGCGCAGGTTCGACGCCCGGGTGCCGGGTGGGGCCAGGTGGTCGAGCGCGGCCTGGACGTCGGCGAGCGTCGGCGCGGCCAGCTCCTCGCTGAACCCCGGCGGTGCGTCCTGCCCGCCGGTCTGGGCGAAGAACCGGGGCGGCGCCAACGTCGCGATGCGGTACCGGGCCTCGCCGCGCAGCGGGACGCAGACGAGCATCCCGTCCATCCGGCCGTCGGTCTCGTGCAGGAACCGGAGCAGGTGGCCGTCCGGCATGTCCCAGTCCACGTCGACGTCGCCGAGCATGAACAGCTGCGGGAACCGGCCGAGCCCGCCGGTGAAGGTCAAGCCGAGCAGCTCGCGGACCCGGCTGTGCGCGCCGTCGCAGCCGACCAGGTACTTCGCCCGGACCGTCTCCCGGCCACCGTCGGCGGTCGCGACCGTGGCCAGCACGCCGTCGTCGTCCTGGGTGAACTCGACCAGTTCGGCGCCGCGCTGCGGGCGTACGCCGAGGGTGGCCAGCCGTTCGGTGAGGATCCGCTCGGTCTCGTACTGGGGCAGGCCGAGGTGGGCGTACGGCAGCTCGGGCAGCTCCCAGCTCATCCGGTGGGTCTCCACACCGTTGACGAACACCATGTTCCCGGTCAGCCAGAGCCCGGCGTCCATGGCCTCCCGCACGATGCCCTGGTCCTCCCAGAGCTCCATCGTGCGGCAGTGCACGCCGATCGCCTTGTCCGCCTGCCCGGGCGGCGTGGCCAGCTTGTCGATCACCCGGCACTCGATACCGCGCCGGGCCAGCTCGACGGCGGCGGTCAGCCCGGTGGGCCCCGCCCCGACGACCAGTACGTCCGTTGTCCTGTCCACGTCGGCCTCCCTGCCGGTACTCAGTGCCCAGGTGCTCCCGGAATCGGCCGCGACGTGGAACAGGCGGCGCCGGAAGTCGAGAAGGAACGGTGCGATCGGCCCAGCCTCCTGCTCGGCGTGCGCCGGGTCGCCGATCCAGCGGTGGAACTCGGCTTCGCTGTTCCATTCAGCGAAGATGTGGAAGATGTCCGCACCGGGCTCGCGCAGCAGCTCCTCGCGCACGTACCCGGGTATCCCGGCCATCCGGGTGAGGACCTCGGCGTAGCCGCGCTCGAACTCGGCGAGCCGGGCGGCCGGCACGGTGACCTCGACGTCCACGAAGATCGTCGAGCCGGCGCCGCCGGGATCGCGCATCACCCGGTAGCTGCCCGGGCCGGGCGGCTCGACCAGCGGCCGGACGGCGCCGGCGAAGCGCCCGGCGACCGCCCCGTTCTCGTAGTCGCGCAGGGCCGACTCGTCGGCCCACTCGGTGACGACGACGAACACGCGCGGGTCGCTGGCGTCGAGCAGCAGGTCCTGCCGGAGGTTGCCGGCCAGGCCGGCGATCTGCCCGGCGGCCGTCCGCCACGCCGCTGCCACGGCGGGCTCGCACCCCGGACGCGCGCGCATCCGGACCATCGTCCTGATCATGAGGTCTCCTTCGACGGCCTACGCGGGCAGACGGTGGACCTGTCGAGGCCAGCGGGCCCGGACCACCACGACGTCGTCCTGCGCACCCTGCCGGAGGTCGCGTCAACCCGCCGTCACCGGCGGGCGGCGGGCAGTCCGCGACCGGTGACGCCGTGGGGACGGGCCCGGACTAGTCGCAACGCCGTTCAGTTAGGGCGGTGGCTGGTTCGTCAAGGGTCGTCGGTGATGACGTCGATTCTGGTGGTGGCCTTGTAGGTGCGGCGGTCGATGT